>JAGQSE010000605.1 GCA_020439725.1 Acidobacteriota bacterium | reverse complement strand
CCCGCCACCGCGGAGCATCCCTACACCGAGAGCGAGATGAACCGCGATCCGCGCACCGGCCGGCCGATCAAGGAGTCGGAGCTGCCGGCGGCCTTCGCCGGCGACCGTTTCCGGATCCTCATCGTTGCCAACAAGTACCAAACCGGTTTCGACCAGCCGCTCCTGACCGCCATGTACGTCGACAAGCGGCTGTCGGGGATCCAGGCGGTGCAGACCCTGTCACGGCTCAACCGGATGTATCCGGGCAAGGAGCCGCCCTTCGTCCTCGATTTCGTCAACGAGCGCGAGGAGATCCTCGAGAGCTTCCAGACCTACTACGAGGGCGCCACCGTCGCCGAGAGTGTCGACCCGCAACGGCTCTATGAGCTCGAGCGCGAGCTCGCCGCAGCCGCGGTCTACCATCAGCCGGAGGTCGATCTCTTCGCGCGCATCTTCCTCAAGCCCCGGGCGGAGCAGCGCGCGAGCGACAACGCGCGGCTCCACGCCGCCCTCGATCCGGCGGTGGATCGTTTCAAGGCCCTCGACACCGATGCGGCGGAGGCCTTCCGCGACCGGCTCCAGGCCTACGTCAATCTCTATGGCTTCCTGTCCCAGGTCGTGCCGTTCTCCGACGTCGATCTCGAGAAGCTCTATGTCTATGGCAAGAAGCTCCTCGCCAAGCTGCCGGCGAAAGGGGAGACGACGCCGGCGGTCGAGCTGGGGGAGGACGTGGCGCTCCACTACTACCGGTTGCAGAAGGAGGCCGAGGGCGCCCTCGAGCTCCGCGAAGGCGGTCCCGTCGATTTGCCGGGTCCCTTCGAGACCGGTACCGGCGCCGCAGAGGCCCCCAAGGACAAGCTTTCGAACCTCATCGCCGCCTTGAACGACCGCTTCGGGACCCGCTTCGACGCCCAGGACCTCATCGACGGCGTCCGCGACCAGCTGCTCGGTACCGAGGACGTGCGACGCGCCGCGCGGGTCAACGACAAGGAGAACTTCCGCTACGTTCTCGAGCCCGCCCTCGACGAAGCCCTCATCGACCGCCACGCCAAGCACGGCGCCTTCATCGACCATCTCTTTTCGGACCACGCAATGCTCCGCCAGCTGCGCGCCACGATGATCGAAGAGATCTACCGCGAGCTGCGGGGCGGGTGAGCGAAGCTCCTCCGGCCCCTGGTCACTTGTGAGAGGCGCACGCCGGTCCGCGGATCGTCACGTAGAGGTTGTAGATCACGGCGTCGTTGGGTGTGACGCTCCAGCCGATGGCGGGTTGCCACGAGCTGGCGCCTTGGACGAAGCCGGCGGGGAGCGTGCCCGAGGGCGGCGTCGTGCTGCCTTCGCCGTCGGGGACGCTGCTCAGGAACTGGGCGCTGTCGAGGACCCAGCCGTTCTTGAGCGCGATGCGGTAGGTGTCGGTGCCGGAGTCGTCGCCCACCGCGCCCCAGCAATTCGAGTGGATCCCCACCGCTGCCGGGCTGGGCTCGCCGAGCAGCTTGCCCTCGCGATCGAGGCCGACGAACCACGGCGGAAAGAGGACCGAGACGCACAGGTCGCCATCGTCGCCGGTGTTGTTGCAGCGGTTCTCGTTGCCGTCGGTGCCGCAGGACACCACCTGGACATCGGTGGCCGGTAGCTTCTTGGTCTCGAGGGGGACCTGGACCCGCCAGGGGCGGCTGCTACCGCCGGCGGCGGTTTCGACGATCAGGTCGCCGGTGGGGCAGATGGGGACGACGTCCGCGGGCACCCTGCCCTGGACGGCGCCGGAGGACCAGCTGTCGAGCTCGAGGTTCCGCTCACCGCTCACCCCCAGGATCCGCACCCGCCCCGGCGCCTCGCCAAACAGCTTCCCGGCGATCAGCACCGCGCCGCCGGGCTCGATGCCAAAAGTGATCACCCCCTCGATGGTCGGAATCGCCACCGCCTTGCGCTGGGGCCGGATCGTGTGCTTCGTGGCACGGCCGGCGGTGGGCCGGCAAAACTGTGTGTCGAGATCGAGCGACGCGGTGCCGCAGTTGTCGGTGGTCACCGTCGCGGTGTACGCCCCGACCGTGGTGTAGGTGTGGGTGACGCTGAAGGGCAGGGCGTCGAAAGCCGCCGCGGGGGTCCCGTCACCAAAGCTCAGGCTGCCCATGCAGGCGCCGCGCCCGAGCACCTTGAAGACGGCGCCCTGGTGGATACACGGGCTCGTCGGGTCGACCTCGAGCCCGCTGACCTGCGCCGCCACCTCGTGGGCTCCGCCCAAAGCGGTGACCAGGAAGACCCAGACAAGCGTCGAGCCTAGAGTCGATCGGTTCATCGTCCTCTCCTTACCTCTCCGTCGCCCCTCCCCGAGTCACCCGCGGGGCGCCTTCCGTGGGTTGCATGGCAATTCGATGTCAGTAGAGAGATATTACAACATCACGAAATATTGGCCGGATGAGAGGGCGACCGTCGTGCTCGGTGGTAGGCGGTGGTCGACTGGAGAATCGGGCAGCTCGAGCCCCTGCCTGCCTCCGAGGTCGGTCGGAGCGATGGCATGGGTGCTCCGAGCTCGAAGGAGTCTGTCTGGTAAAATTAGAAGATCTGTGACCTGTGGGAGGGTGTGCTTGATGATCTCGTGTAGGGTCTGCTGCCGATCCCTGTGGCTTCGCTGTCTGTTGACACTCGCCCTGGCCTGCGCATGGGTTTCTGCGGCCCGGGCCGTGTCGATTCACGCCATTCAGGATCCAAGGCCGGAGAGCTGGGTCGTCGACCTGACCGGAACGTTGAGCCCGGAGGATCGAGCCGAGATCGATGACGTGGCCCGGCGTGTCGATGAGAACGGTGGTGAGCTGGTCGTGGTGGTGGTGAAGAACCTCTCCGGTCGGCAACCGCGGCGCTTCGCGACCGAGTTGGGAAACCTCTGGCACCTCAATCCACGGGGTGTGCTGATCCTGGTGGCAAAGCAGGCGCGGGCCGCCGAGATCGTCCTGGGCAACGACGTGGACGGTCGGCACCAGGTCGGCACGAGCCGGATGATCATGAATTTCATCTTGGTGCCCGCCTTTCGTTCTGGGAACTATGCCGAGGGTCTGCTGAATGGCGCTCGGGCGGTCGAACGAAGGCTCCTCGTGGCCGAAGCCACTCCCGAGCCCAGGGGTGCTCCGGCCCAGGCACTGCCCCTCGA
>JAGQSE010000604.1 GCA_020439725.1 Acidobacteriota bacterium | reverse complement strand
GAGATGACTTCGGTACCGCCAGTGACGTTGTTGGCGATGTCGAAGGCGAGCCGGAAGGGTGGAGTGTCGGGCGCCCCCACCGGTCCGGTGGCGCCGGTGACGGGCAAGCCGCCACGACCGACCATGCGCACCATGCGCACCATCTCGTTTTGCCCGACGCGCAGCGACTGCTGCATCTCGGACAACCGGGTCTGCGTCCGGGTGACCCGGCCGTTGAACTGGAAGAGCAGCAATGCGACACCGATGATCTGCACCAAGACGATCAGCGAGACGATCATCTCGATCAGGGTGAAGCCGGCCTGACGCCGGAGCTCAAGAGTGGATCTGCGCTTCATGGTCCGCGTCCTCAGGTGACCTTGATGATCGAAGCGGTGGTACGGCCCTGACCGACCAGACTGCCGTCCTGTACCGAAACCACCGTGATCTCGACCAGCTTGAGATTGACGGCGTTGGACGGGAAGTCGCCGCCGAGTTGCTCGTCGACGTCGAGCTGCTCGTCACGGGTCGCGCTGATGGGGAACTGGCGGACCGTGATCACCCGCATCCATTCGGCGGCACCGCGGGCTCCGACGCTGAAGGTCGCCAGCACCGCCTTGGTGTCGAGGGGCGTCTCGGTGGTCTCGTCGAGGTCGAAACGGCGCTGTTCGATGGGCACCCCGACGCTCTGACCGGTACCGAAGAGCTCGGCGATGCGGAGCGCGTTACTGCCGTCCGCCAGGGTCAAACGGTCGCTTTCGAAGTCGAACTCGGCGACCTCTTCGAAGCCGTCGGTGGCAAAGTTGGTGGCCTGGGTGATGTGGCTGCCCGCCAGGTTGTTGACCATCGACTGGGTGAAGAGCGGGATCACTCCGATCAGCACGATCAGCAGCACGGCCATCGACACCAGGCCCTCGATGATCGAGAAGCCGGCCTGTCCGCGGGAGTGAAGGGCTTGGGCCCTCGGCGTTCGCTGGTTCATCGTCTTCCTCATGGCTCGATTAGGGTCTTCCGGTGGCGCAGGGTCAGCAGCCGCTCTGGGCCTTGGTGTACCAGTCCCAGCGATCCGCCCGGTCGAGCCAACGGTGGTTCACGCAATCCCACTTCTCGAGCCGGACGCGACCGGTGGCCTGGGGGTTGAAAGCCACCTGGACGAAGTTGGTCCGCGGATCTCCCAGCCGGAAGGAACCGACGTCCTGGACCGATCCGTCGCTCATGAAGATCGCGACCCGGTCCTCCATGACGTCGGCGCCCACCGGATCGCTGAGCCCTTCGACCGCGTCGAGCCCAGCCGGTGAGGCGAACTCGACGTCCTTGGGCAGCAGGAAGCCGTAGAGGAACTCGTCCTCGCCGGGGGTGAACACCCAAGGCGTGTCGGTGCGAGCCCCCGAGGCGTCGAACACGGGCTGGTCGAGGAACATGTAGAAGCGGCGGTTGGTCCAGTCCGCCTTGACCACCGTGTCCAGACCCCGCTTGATCGCCTCGTAGCGGGTCTTGCTGATCGACGAGGACAGGTCGAGGACGTAGGTCTCCATCTGCAGCCGGATGTAGAAATGACGTAGCTCCGGCAGACCGATCAGCACTGCGATGGCGAGGACCATGGTCGCCACCAGCAGCTCGATCATGGAAAACCCACGGGTTCCGCGAGACAAAGTCGTTCGACGCATGCTCCCCTCCTGTGCAATCGGGCTGCCATCCCCCCGGCGGCCCCCCGTTCTCTCCATAAGATTCCTACAATCAATCACTTCCACACACGGACCGGTCACCCGGTGCCGCTGGCGAGCCATGGCGGATCGTTACCATGAGTAACAGAATTGCCACGCGCGAAGAGCATCACCGCGCGTGCCCCGCCACCCGGCCGGTTCTCGAGACGGACCCGTCCGCCGTGGAGCGCGACGATCCGATGGGTCAGGGCCAGACCGAGGCCGACACCGCCCCGAAAGCCCGAAGCGAAGGGCTGGAAGAGCCGCTCGCGGAGCTCCTCGGCGATCCCCGGACCGCGGTCCAGGATCTCGATGCGGACCTCGTCGGCGGAGTCCTCGAGCCGTACCCGCACCGGCTCGGTGGTGCCGCTCTCGGCGCTCGCCCGGACCGCGTTCAAGAGCAGGTTGCGCAGCGCCCGGTCGAGGAGCTGGCGATCCCCGACCAATCGCACGTCCTCGTCGGTGGCGACCTCGAGCTCCACCGGGGGCCGGCCCAGCGCCGGGTCGCTGGTGGCCCGCTTGACGAGCGCGGTGAGCGAGATCTCCTCCGGTCGCACCGAACCGGGCCGGCTGAAGGTCAGAAAGTCCTCGAGGACACGCTGGAGGTGGTCTGCCTCGTGCCGGATCTCGGCCAGATAGTCGGCGATCTGCTCCTCGTCGGGCTTGCGTTCGATGAGGGTCAGGTAGCCCTTGAGCGTCGCCAGGCTGTTGCGCAGCTCGTGGGCGATGCCCGCGGCCATCTCGCCGAGGCGCTCGAGGCCTTCGGCGAGCTGGGTCTCCCGAGCTCGCAGACGCGCCTCGGTGAGGTCGGCGAAGAGCACGATGGACCCACGCAGCCCGCCATCGTCGCGGCGCAACGGGTGCACGGTGACACCGAGAATGCGATGCTCCGACGCGCCTTCGGAGGCGTCGCCGACGGAGAGCTCCCGCCGCCGGATGCCCCCCTCCTCACGAGCCGCCTCGTCGAGCAGGTGCAGCAGCTCGGGGTGGCGCTCGAGCACCGTTTCGAGGCTTGCCGGCACCTCGACCTCACCGAGCCCCAGGAGCGAGCGGGCGATGGCGTTGACCGCCAGGACCCGGCGTTCGCGATCGACGAGCAAGAGCCCGCTTTCGAGGCTCGGCGCGAGGGTCCGTTGCAGCACCGCGATGTCGTCGTCGGTCTCGGCCGCGGCCTCGTCGCCGCCTCGTTCCGCCAGGGCCTCGAGCGCACGTTCGAAGGTCGACACCAGGAGCTGCACTTCGTCCCGGGCACCTTCCACCTCGCGCTCCGGCGACGCCTTTCGCGCCCGCTCGAGCAAAGCCTCCCAGGGTGCCATGAGGTGGCGCAGGAAGAGCAGCACGAGGATCAGCACCGCGGCGTTGGCCACCACCACGGTGACCGTCAGCAGGCCGAGCCCCCGGTTCTGGGCATCGAGGACGGCCACCGACAGGTCGACGCGCACATACGCGGCGTCGGAGCCGGGAGCGAGAGCGGCGATGCCCGCGACCACGTCGCGCATTCCCTCGCCCGGCCCATAGCCGCCGGGTCCTTTGAAGCCGTCCGGCAGGAGGTTGCCCGTCGCCATGTCGCCGCTGCTCATGACCGGCCAACCGTCTCGGTCGAGGAGCGCGACCCCGACCGCTCCCGGGCTCACCGCCAGGAGCTCCGGCGTCGCGGCGCGCTCGGAAGCGAGGCGGGTGAGCGAGTCGGCCAGCCGCACCGCCTGCTCGCGGTGCTGCTCGATCTCCATCTGGATCGCACTGCGGTACGAGATCAGGGTGAAGGTCGACAGCAGGATGAGCAGCAGAAGCGACGCCGGCAAAAGGATCAACACTTCACGCCGGAGACCGAGACGGACCCCGCGGGACGTGCTCATCACCGCCCCACGAGCCAGGGCCAGGGGTCGAAGCCCGCCCCCACGGCGAGCATCACCCCGACCGCACCGACCGCCAGGAAGGGGCCGAAGGCCATCTTGTGCTGCATGCCGAGGCGCCCCAGGAGCATCGTCCCCAAGGCCACGGCGGAGGCGAGGAGGGTCCCGGCCATCAGGGCTTCGATGGCGCCTTGCCAGCCCAGGAAGGCGCCGATCATGGCCAGCATCTTGACGTCACCGAGGCCCAACCCCTCGGTGCGGCGCAGCAGGTACCACGCGCCATAGACGGCGAGCAGCAGTCCACCTCCGACGACCGCGCCGATCAAGCCGTCGAGGAAGCCGCCGCCCCAGGGCAGAAGCGGCTGGAGCAGGATCCCGGCGAGGGTCCCTGGCAGCGTCAGCCGATCCGGCAGCAGGAGGTGCTCGACGTCGATGGCGGTCAGGGCGATGAGGAGGCAGGCGAAACCCGCCGCCAGGACCCACGAGCCGCTCGAGAAAAAGCGGTTGGGCGGCGGCCCGAAGAGCGTGAAGCACGCGAGGAAGAGGAACCCCGCCGTCGCTTCGACCAGCGGGTAGCGCCACGAGATACGACTCCGGCAACGGCGGCAGCGGCCCCGAAGCACGACGAAGCTGACCAGCGGCAAGTTGTCCCAGGGCGAGATCAACGAGCCGCAGAAGGGGCACGCTGAACGCGGCAGGACCGTCGAGGTGCCCCGTGGCAAGCGGTGGATGACGACGTTGAGGTAGCTGCCCACGACCAGACCGAGGGCGGCGACGTACAGCGTCAAGATGAGATCGACCGTCACGATGCGCGGATTCTACCGGGTGTGAGCAGCGCTTCGCGGTCGAGGCGAGAAGCCGCTAGCTTCGGTGGGCCGAAGCCACGGTCTACCTAGGCGTCGTCGTTGACGCCCGCCGGCCAGGCGACGAAGAAACCGTCGGCCCAGACGATGTCCTTGTCGAACTCGAGCGCCGAGTAACCGCCGCTGGTGTAGGTCGAGCCGTCGGCCACGCCGTCGCGTCCGAGGCTCCGGATCGCCATGACGTGGTTTCCCTGCGGGTTGTCGAGGGCCAGGCGATAGTCGAACGACGCATTCCAGCCGTCACGGTTGGGTACCTTGGCGATATATCGGGGCACCAGGGCCTCGTTGAGCTCGCTCCAGCCGACCACCGAGTACAAGCCGATCGAGAACG
>JAGQSE010000603.1:5046-7714 GCA_020439725.1 Acidobacteriota bacterium | reverse complement strand
ACGGTGACACCCCGGACCGTCGCCCTCGACGTCCACGCCCAGGGCACCGTGCGCCCGCGTACCGAGACCACCCTCGTCGCGGAGGTGGCGGCCAAGGTCGTCGATCTGTCGCCGGCCTTTGCCCGCGGCGGTTTCTTCGAGCCCGGCGAAGTCCTCGTGCGGCTCGATCCGCGGAGCTTCGAGCTCGCCGTGACCGGTGCCCGGGCGGAGGTGGCGCGCGCCCAGGTGGCCCTCGAGCGCGAGCTGGCGGAAGCCGAGCTGGCGGCGGCCGAGTGGCGAGACCTGGGCAAGGCGGGCGCACCGCCGCCCCTCGTCGCCCACGAGCCGCAGACCGCGCAGGCCCGGGCCGCGGTGGCGGCTGCCCAGGCTTCTCTCGAACGGGCGCAGCTCGACCTCGATCGCGCGACGGTTCGCGCGCCCTACGCCGGCCGTGTGCGCGACAAGCAGGCGGACCTGGGGCAGTTCGTCACCCCGGGCCAGCCCCTCGGCCGGATCTATGCCGTCGACTATGCCGAGGTCGAGCTGCCGGTCCCCGACGCCCAGCTCGCCTTCCTCGATCTGCCGCTGGCTTTCCGCGGCGAGGGAGCCACCGGCAGAGGGCCCGAGGTCACGCTGAGCGCGGTGTTCGCCGGTGCCGCCCACACCTGGCCCGGCCGGATCGTCCGCACCGGTGGCGAGATCGATGCCAAGAGCCGCATGGTGGGGCTCGTCGCGCGGGTCGACGACCCCTACGGCCGGCATGAGGATCCCGACCGGCCGCCGCTGGCGGTCGGGCTGTTCGTCGAGGCGACCATCGCCGGCCGCGAAGTCCCGGATGTCGTGGTGCTGCCACGGGTGGCGATGCGCGGCGACGACCGCGTGCTGGTGCTCGACGGCGGAGACCGGCTGCGCTACCGCCCGGTCGAGGTGCTCCGCCGCCAGGGCGAGGAGGTCCTGGTGGCCAAGGGGCTCTCCGCCGGCGATCGCGTCTGCGTCTCGCCCCTCGAAGCGCCGGTGGACGGTATGCGGGTTCGTGCCACGGAGACCGCTCCGTGAAGGGTGTGATCGGCTGGTTCGCGCGCAACGGTGTCGCTGCCAACCTGCTGATGATCCTGATCCTCGCCGCGGGCATCGTCGCCGCCACGCGGGTCAAGCTCGAGGTCTTCCCCGAGTTCTCCGCCGATCTCGTCACGGTCACCGTGCCGTACCCCGGTGCGGCGCCGGCGGAGGTCGAGGAAGGGGTCCTGTTGCGGATCGAGGAGCGCATCCAGGACCTCGAGGGCATCGAGGAGATCCGCTCGACGGCGGTCGAGGGTGCGGGCACGGTCACCGTCGAGCTCAGGCCGGGCACCGACGTGCGCAAGGTCCTCGACGACGTCAAGGCGCGCGTCGACGCCATCGACACCTTCCCCGCCGAGACCGAGCAGCCGGTGATCCAGGAGGTCGTCCTCCGCCGCCAGGTGATCAATGTCGCGATCTTTGGCGATGTCGACGAAGCGACCCTCAAGCACGTCGCCGAGCGCGTCCGCGACGACCTCCTGACCCGGCCGTCGATCACCCAGGTGGAGCTGGCGGCGGCCCGGCCCTACGAGATCTCGATCGAAGTCTCGGAGGAGGCCCTGCGCCGTTTCGGACTGACCTTCGACCAGGTGGCGCAGGCGGTGCGCCGCTCGTCCCTCGATCTGCCGGGCGGCTCGATCAAGAGCGAGGCCGGGGAGATCCTGCTGCGCACCACCGGCCAGGCCTATCGCGGGCCCGAGTTCGAGAGCCTTGTGCTTCTCACCCGCGCCGACGGTACGCGCCTGCTGCTCGGTGACGTCGCGAGGGTCCGCGACGGCTTCGCCGAGACCGACCAGTCGGCGCGCTTCGATGGCCAGCCCGCGGTCCTGGTCCAGGTCTTCCGGGTCGGCGACCAGAGCGCCCTCGACGTCGCCGGCGACGTCTACGACTACGTCGACTCGGCGCGGGCCACCCTCCCCGAAGGCATCTCGATCACCACCTGGCAGGACGACACCCAGGTGCTCAAGAGCCGTCTCGACCTGATGCTGCGCAACGGCCGCGCGGGTCTGGTCCTGGTCTTCCTGGTGCTCGCGCTCTTCCTGCGGCTGCGTCTCGCCGGCTGGGTCGCGCTGGGCATCCCGACCTCGTTCCTGGGAGCCATGGCGGTGATGCCGCTGCTCGGCATCTCGATCAACCTGATCTCGCTCTTCGCCTTCATCATCGTCCTCGGCATCGTCGTCGACGACGCCATCGTGGTCGGCGAGAACGTCTACCGCCAGATGCAGAACGGCAAGGACTCGATGACCGCCGCGGTGGAAGGGACGGAGGAGGTCGCGGTGCCGGTGGTGATCTCGGTGTTGACCACCGTCGCCGCCTTTGCGCCGCTGATCTTCGTCCCCGGCACCAGCGGCAAGATCACCCGGGTCATCCCCCTCATCGTCATCGCGACGCTGCTCTTCTCACTGATCGAATCGCTGCTCGTCCTGCCCGCGCACCTGGGACACACACCGCAGCGTCCGGACCGGCCGGGGGGTGGCATCGCGGGTGCCTGGCGGCGCTTTCAGACCGGGTTCGCCGAGCGTCTCGACCGCTTCGTGGTCGAGGCCTATCGGCCGAGTCTCGAGATCGCTCTGTCGTGGCGGTACGCCTGCGCCGCCGGTGCGGTGGCCTTGCTCCTCGTCGCCGGCGC
>JAGQSE010000603.1:3528-4920 GCA_020439725.1 Acidobacteriota bacterium | reverse complement strand
GCTAGAGAGCGGGGTCCTCGAGCTCGAGCGACAGCTCGAGGACGAGAGCGGCGGCGAGGTCTTCCGCCACGTGCTGTCGTCGATCGGCGAGCAGCCCTTCCGCACCGCCCAGACCCAGGGTACCGGTCAGGTCGGCAGGCAGTACTCCGCCGCGCACCTGGGCGAGGTGACCGTCGAGCTGGTGCCGGCGGAGGAGCGCGACATCACCAGCCCCGAGATCGCCGCCCGCTGGCGCGAGCTGGTGGGAGACATCCCCGACGCCACCGAGCTGGTCTATTCCTCGTCGCTGTTTTCCGCCGGCGAGGCGATCAACGTCCAGCTCGCCGGCTCGAGCCTCGACACCCTGGTGGTGGCGGCGGACGAGCTCAAGGCGGCGCTCCGCAGCTACCCGGGTGTCATCGACATCACCGATTCCTTCCAGGCGGGCAAGCAGGAGGTCGAGCTCGAGATCACCCCCGCGGCCCAGGCGTCGGGGCTCACGTTGTCGGACCTGGCGCGGCAGGTGAGACAGGCGTTCTATGGCGAAGAGGCGCAGCGGGTCCAGCGGGGTCGCGAGGAGATCAAAGTGATGGTGCGCTATCCGGAGGGGGATCGCCGTTCGCTCGGCAGCCTCGAGGAAATGCGTGTGCGCACTCCCGACGGCGGTGAGATTCCCTTCTCGACCGCGGCGCGCTACCACCTCGGTCGCGGCTTCGCAGACATCCGGCGGAGCGATCGTCATCGCGTGGTCAACGTCACCGCCGACGTCGATGCGAAGCGCGCCAACGCCAACCAGGTGATCGCCGATCTCGAAGCGCGCATCCTGCCCGCGCTCCTGGCCGATCACCCGGGGCTGCGGTACAGCTTCGAGGGCGAGCAGCGCGAGCAGCGCGACACCCTGGGGGGCGTCTTCCGCGGCTTCTTCTTCGCGCTTCTGATCATCTACGCGCTTCTTGCCGTGCCCTTTCGTTCCTACCTGCAGCCGGCGATCGTCATGACCGCGATCCCCTTCGGCCTGATCGGCGCGATCCTTGGCCACCTCATCATGGGGCTCGACCTGTCGCTGCTGTCGATGTTCGGCATCGTCGCGCTCACCGGTGTCGTGGTCAACGACAGCCTGGTGATGGTCGACTTCATCAACCGTCACTTCCAGCAGGGAATGCCGTTGCTGCGCGCGATTCGCGAGGCCGGCGAGCAGCGGTTCCGCCCCATCCTGCTGACCTCGCTGACCACCTTCGCGGGGCTTCTGCCCTTGCTCCTCGAGAAGAGCCTGCAGGCCCAATTCCTGATCCCCATGGCGGTCTCTCTCGCGTTCGGAGTCCTCTTCGCGACCTTCATCACCCTGCTGCTGGTCCCGGTGTGCTACGTCATCCTCGAGGACGTCAAGGGATGGTTCGGCCGCGGCCGCTGGCA
>JAGQSE010000603.1:0-3262 GCA_020439725.1 Acidobacteriota bacterium | reverse complement strand
AGGCGGTGGAAGACCGAGATGTCGGTCAAGTCCTCGGGGGTGAAGCCGCGGTAGCTCTCGCTCTCGACGTTGTCCGAGGCATAGTAAAAGCGCGGCTGGCCGGAGCGGGTGCGATAGAGCCCGGTGGCGCGGTCGTAGGTGCCGTCGATCAGGAACTGCAGCATGATGAAGGGATGCGTGGTGCCGCCCTTGCGCAGGTTGATCTCGATGGCGTAGTGCTTCCAGCCTTCGGGCTCGCGTACCGACACGAAGTCGACCCCGAAACGCCCCAGCGCGCGATATTGGCCGAGGACCTGGGCGATCCGTTGACCCGCTTCGTGGATCTGGAGCCGGTACTCATCGTCGGCGGGGAAGCGGCAGCCGAGGAAGATCTGTCCCGAGGGGCCACCGAGGACCTGGTCATGGGTCGAGATCACCATCGGGCCGTTGGCCGGATCGATGCGGCACTGGACCGAAGGCGAGCGCTTCTCGGCACCGCTGACCCAGCTCTCGACCACCCCGCGCATCGACCGGAACTTCTGCGAGAAGCGCTCCCAAGTCTCCCCCCTGGCCTCGAAGCGCAAGCGCTCGGGAAGCTCGCGGCGTACCCAGGCGGCGGTGGCCGTCGTACCCTCCGGGCAATCCTCGAGCGGAAAGACGGCGTTGCCTTCGCCCGAAAAGCCCTCGTTGAGCTTGACCACCACCTTCTTGAGCTCCGGGTTGCGGCCCTTGAGCTCGGTGACGGCGCCGAAGATGTCCTCGACGTCGCGCAGCTCCTCGAAGCCGTCGGGGATCTGCACGCCGGCCTCGCGGAAGATCTTGCGGCTACCGCTCTTGGTGCCGAGGTGCGCCAGGTCGGGATCGGCACCGTAGAGCGGCAGACCGAGGCGCACCGCCAGCGTTCGCTCGAGAGGCGTGGCGGTGAAACACACCATGTGCGCGGTGCTGAGGTCCGGAATCGCTTCGCGGATCCGCGTGATCATCCGCGGGCGCTCGAGGATCTTCCGGGTCAGCGGCACCGGAGCCGCGTCGTGGCAGCTCATGAGCCGCAGCCGCTGGCGGGCATGCTGACCGGGGATACCCGGCAGCAGGTGCAGGTAATAGTCGATGATCTGCGGCGAGATCGGCTGGCTGCTCAGGTAGATGACGTGGGTACGCGGCAGCCGAAGCAGCATCAGGAGGCACAGCAGGCGCTCTTCGTAGTGGTGCGCACCGGTGACCTTGGCGAGCTCCTCGGTGTCGAGGCTCAGGCTCGGGACGACGACCACGGTCCGCTGCGTGCGCGGATCTGGAAAGATCCGCTGGAAAAGCGGGCCCAACCGGTCCTGCAGCTCGCGGAAGCGCCGGATCTCCTCAGGAGACCCGGGATCCGGGGGATTCATGGCGCCAGTATAGCTACTCGGCTGCGGCGAGCCCACCATCCGTGGAGATGGGAGCGAGGGCGAAGCCCAGCGCGCGTTCCTGGGCACCGCGGTGGGCCGGTGCGTCGGCCGGGCAAGCCCGAGCGAGCTTTTCGGAGCGCGTCCCGCCCGCGGTGGAACAAATCCCCTCGGCGGGGCGTCTAAGCTGTAGGGATTGAGATCGGAACCATGGCCGTACCTCGCTACCCCAAGATCCGGGTCTGTCTGCAGAGCCCCAGCCCGCTGGCCCACATCAGTGCGGTCCGTCTCGCGCTGCGCCAGGCGGGGATCGACCGCGGCGAGATCCACCGATTCAGTCATCAGGCCCTGGCCCTCGACGATGCCGAACGCCAGCTCGAGCTGTGCCGGGCCTGGGTCGCGGTCGAGTCCCCCGCCGCTTGTTGAGCACCGTGGTGGGATAGGCTGCAGGCCTTGACTCGCCCGACCGGCGAGGAACGAGGCTCCCACCCATCATGACCGCATCGGCTCTCACCCGCCTTCTCGTCCCGCCGTCTCTTGCCGGCGAGCGGCTCGATCGCTTCCTGCCTGCAGTGACGACGCTGTCCCGGCGCCGCAGCCGCGACCTGGTCGCGGCGGGCGAGGTCTGGCGCAACGGCCAGCCGCTACGGGTCCAGTCCCGCCAACTGGCGGCCGGCGACGTCATCGACGTGCTGCGCCCAGCCGTCGAGCTGGGCGTGCCGCCGCGGCCCGAGCTCGAGCCCGTCGAGGTGCTCCACGAGGATCGCTCGCTGCTCTTCGCCAACAAGCCCGCCGGCGTGCTCTCGCAACCCGCCGAACGCCGGCGCGAGGGCGAGACAGCGCTCGACGAACGCCTTCTCCTTCAGCTGGCGCTCGCTGCCGGGCGTCCCCCGTTCCTGCGTCTCGTCCATCGTCTCGACCGTGGCACCAGCGGGGTGCTGCTCTTCGCCACCGACCCGCGGGCCCTGCCGCCGCTGTCGAGCGCCTGGCGCGAGGGGCGGGTCCAGCGCCGGTACCTGGCGGTGGTGAGCGGGTGTCCACCGGCGGAGGAAGAGGTCGAGCAACCCATCGCGCGGGTCGAAGGTGCCTGGCGGTTCGAGGTCGAGCCTGGAGGCAAGCCGGCCCGGACACGGATCCGCCGTCTCAACGAAGGTGACGGATGGTCGCTGGTCGAATGCCAGCTCGAGACCGGGAGAACGCACCAGGTACGCGTGCACCTGGCCCACCTGGGGTACCCGGTTCTCGGCGATCGGCTCTACGGCGGTCCTCCCGGGGACCGGCCGTTGCTCCACGCCGCGGAGCTGACCCTGCCGCATCCCCGCACCGGCAAGGCGCTCACCGTCACCGCACCGCCGCCGCAAGACCTGACGCCCTATCTGACGGTGCCGGTTTAAGATAGTCCGCGATGTTGCTCTATCGCCTGGGGCCCGAGGGCTTCTACGCCGTCGCCGACGGTGGAACGGTCCGCTATCTGCACTCGGATCCCTTCGAGACGCCTCCGGGTGAGTGGCGGTTGGGGAGGGGGATCACCGGCGAGGAGCTCCAGCCGTTGCTGCCGGTGAGCCCGAGCAAGGTGGTCGGCATCGGGCGCAACTACCGAGCCCACGCCGCAGAGCTGAGCAATCCCATGCCTGCCGAGCCGCTGATCTTCCTCAAGGCGCCGTCATCCCTGATCGGTCCCAAACGACCGGTGGTGCTGCCGCCGGAGAGCGAGCGGGTCGAGTTCGAGGGCGAGATCGCCGTCGTCGTCGGGCGGCGGCTACGCCGTGGGGCGCCGGACGAAGCACGGGCCGCGGTGCTCGGAGTCACCGCCGCTTGCGACGTCACCGCTCGCGACCTCCAGCGTCGTGACGCCACCTTCGCCCGTGGCAAGGGCTTTGACACCTTCTGCCCGCTGGGGCCGG
>JAGQSE010000602.1 GCA_020439725.1 Acidobacteriota bacterium | reverse complement strand
TGCCGTTGGCGGCCGCGGCGATGGCACCGCCGAGGGTCTCCATGGCCTGGTCCCAGGACGAGCCGTCGTTCGAGTCGGAGCCCCAGGGCGCGACGCGGAGCACCTGGATGGTGGTGAAGTCGCCGCTCACCGTCGGGCTCGGGTTCCAGCCGTCCTCAAAGCCCGCCGCCTTGACCGTCGCCGGGGCCTCGAGCACGAACTCGCCGTCATAACGGGTGCTGCTCGCGGTCGGCGTGGAGCCGTCGGTGGTGTAGGCGATGTAGGCGGTGGGCGTCTGGCCCTGCATCGTGATCCGCACCGGTGCCAGGCCGCTGGTCGGGTAGATCTCGATGGGCAGCACCTGGGGCGTGCCCTGATACTCGAGAGCACCGATGTCGACCGCGGAGTCGACCACCCGCGGCTCGCCGTCGCGATCGGTCGTATCGCCCGCGGGCAGGACCGAAGAGCTCCCCGCACCGATACACGGCGAGGTGTACTGGAGCGAGAAATCCCCGACGCTCGGGTCGTAGAACTGCGGATCGTCCGATACGTCGCCGGAAGCTGCGGAGACGCCGTAGTAGTTGGCCGGGGTGTTCTCCCAGTAGCAGTTGCTCGAGAAGGTGGTGGTGCCACCGGAGACCCAGACACCGCCCCCCTGGAGCCCCATACCGCTGAGCTGGTTGCCGTCGACGATGTTGTCGGCGAAGGTGATGTTCGCGCCCGAGGCATAGAGCGCACCGCCATGGGTCGCCAGGCCGACGGTGGGCATGTTGTCGACCCGGTTTTTGTAGAACGTGTTGCCCACCACCACCGGCGAGCCGCCGGTGGCATAGACCGCGCCAGCGTTGATCGCCACCGAGGGCATGGTGGCGGCGACGTAGTTGTTGACGATCAGGTTGTTGGTGATCGTCGGCGAGGCGTCGGTCAGAAAGACCGCGCCGGTCGAGAAGGTATAGCCGCGGGAGTCGTTCTGGCCGGTCAGCGTGTTGCCGTTGATCACCGGCGAGCTCCCTGAATAGCAAACGATGAGCTGCCGGCCGCTCTGGACGGTGAAGCCGTCGATGCGCGTGGTGCTCGAGGCGTTGGCCGGCACGGTGATCACCGCGCTGGCGCCCCCGCCGTTGATCGTCGTGGTAGTGGCGGACGAGGAGAGGTTCCGCTGTCCCACCGAAGTCTCGGTCCCGGCAAAGCCGCCATAGAGCGCGACCCCCGACACCATGGTCAGCGTCTCCTTGTAGGTGCCCGCGGCGACCCAAACCTGGTCACCGCTGGCGGCGCTCGACATGGCGCTTCCGATGGACTGCCGTGCCGACGCCCACGACGTGCCGGCGTTCGAGTCGTTGCCTTGGGGTGAAACGTAATACGTGGTCATGTCCGTTCTCCTGAAGAGGTCCAGTGGGTGGCCGGTTCTGGCCTTCTTCGGGAGTAGTGGGACGAGACGGCGGGCGATCGCAGGGGGAAGGCCGAGACGTTGCTGTCAGCAGAAGGGGCTGCTGACGTGGACCGATCCAGCGGGAGGGCTGAGAAGATTCCCGCGGGGCAGGACGACACGGACCGGCCAGGCGACAAGACCGCGCAGGCGGAAGCAGCCGCGGCGGGCCGAGATCTCGGGTCGGCGACCGGTGGGAGCTTGGGGGCCTGAAGGCGGGTCAGGGGATCAAGGGCAGAGGGACGGGCCCGCAGACGACCGAAGAGCGCCGGCTCAGGGGCAAAGCCGGGTCAGACCGTTCGACCTCGGACCACCGGCGATGCCGGCGACCTGCTCGGTCGGCACCAGCGTCATCGTTGGGATGTCCTGTTCGGTGAACAGCTCGACGGCTCGCCCCTTCTCGATGAAGGCCCAGCTCTTGTCGCCTGGCACCACGGTCAAATGATCGGAGGTGACACCGACGACCTCGGCCTCGCCGCGCCAATAGTCCCCGTTCTCGTCGTAGGGATCGATGGCCGCCAGGGTCCAGCGAGTGCCGCCGCTAGGCTGGTCGACGCGTTGACGGAACAACACGTAGAGCAAGCTGCCCTGGGCGTAGAGGGCCGCGGGAGCCTTGTCCGGGTTGTCGACCAGCGCCTGCATGAGCTGTGGGTAGGCCTCGCTGAAGCGATCGAAGCTCGGCAGCGCCGTTCGCTGACCGAGGTCGAGGCCGGCCAGAGCATCGAGCTCGGTCCGGCCGGTGGCCGCGCCGCGGAGCTGATATAGCTTGGGATACTCCTCCATCCGCAGGACGAAGACATCCTGGCCCAGCGCCGCGATCAGCGGGTACCCCAGCCGAAAGTAGGTCCGGACCGGGTCGTCGAAGTCCGGGGCGCTGACGGTCGGGGCGCTGACGGTCACCGCCCGGTCCCGCTGCCCCCAGGGTAGCGTGACCAGGTCGAAGCTCCAGTCCTTACCGCCCCCGGCGGCCCGGCTCACGTCGGCGAACCCCACCAGCCGTCGCTGTGTCATGGAGCTGGTAGGGTCTCCCACCAAAGCGAACTGCCAAACCTTCTCGACCGCCAGCGGGTTCTGCGCATTCTGCAGCCGCAGGACACCCGGACCGGTTCCGACCTCGTCCTCCGGCGGCGCGACGTCGAAGCCCGCGTAAAGGCTCGAAGCCGACTCGAAGGAAACCACCCGCATCCGGCTATGAGTCAGCTGAAGCAGTTGCTTGGGACCGGCTGCCGTCGGAATCGACTCCACGCTGACCGGGAAGAAGCCGTCGATCCCCCGGTACTCGTCCGTCAGGTCCTGCTGGCGACCGTTCACGTCGTAAGAGAGAACCCGGCTGGTCAGCGAATCCACGAGCAAGAGATGAGCGCCGTCGGGCGTCCAGGCAGCGGACGAGACCCAGTAGGGCTCGGGGGTCAGCTTGATGGAGCGACAGGCTCCATCAGCTGGGGAGATCCAAAGACCTCCCCAGAGAACGGATACGGTAATCCAAACCCAATGTTTCATGGTGATCTCCTCGATCTGTGCTGGTTTAAGCGTTGTTGTGAAAGATCTATACTGAACCGATCTCTCTACGAAATCAGAATATTTTCAAACAAAGCACCCGCCATGGACGCCTCGTTGTTCTAGAATCTACACTAACATAAAAATCACTTTTGTGAAAGATATACAGTTTTTATATGGTCCGCCCACCAGGGCTCGAACCTGGGACCGTCAGCTTAAAAGGCTGCTGC
>JAGQSE010000032.1 GCA_020439725.1 Acidobacteriota bacterium | reverse complement strand
GATCCAGAACAGCCTGCTCAAGATCAAGCAGCTGGGCTACTTCAAGGTCGACGAGGAGGACCCGGTACAGATCGTCAACGTCGACGACGACAAGAAGACCATCGACCTGATCATCAAGGGCCAGGAAGCGGATCGCACCGAGCTGCAGTTCGGTGGCGGTTGGAGCGAGTTCGACGGCTTCTTCGCCCAGCTGTCGGTACGCACCCAGAACTTCCTCGGCCGCGGCGAGACCCTCGGCGTCCAGTACCAGGGCGGCAAGGTGCGCAACTACTTCGACCTGTCGTACTACATCCCCTGGTTCCGCGACCGGCCGCAGAACGTTGGCGTCCGGTTGTTCAAGCGCGACGAGGACTACACACTGCTCACCGGCCAGCGGCTGATCCGCAAGAGCCAGGGCGGCTCGCTGACCTATGGCCGGAACCTGGGCTTGTTCTCGAGCGCCAGCATCACCTACACGCGCTCGGACTACGAGGACACGACGGTCTTCCTCGACGCCGAGGGCAACCCGGTGCAGTCGGACCTCAACTTCAGCGCCTCGTCGATCCGCCCGGTCTTCGTCTACAACAGCATCGACAGCCCCTTCGAGCCGACCCGCGGCCAAAAGCTCAGCGCGTCGGTCGAGTACGCCGGCGGCATCCTCGGCGCGACGCAGAACTTCGTCCGCCCGCAGCTCACCTACACCTTCTACCGGCCCGTCACCCAGGGGCGCATCAAGACCGTCTTCGGGTTCAACGCCGAGGCCGGCTACATCACCGGCTTCGACGGGTACGAGCTGTCGCGCCTCGACCGCTTCTTCCTCGGCGGCGAGAACAGCGTGCGCGGCTTCGACTACCGCTCGATCTGGGTGCGCGACGAGAATGGCGTGACCGTACCCGACAACCTCAACATCCCGTTGGGCGGCGACAAGTTCCTGCAGTTCAACGTCGAGTACCACTTCCTGACCAACAGTCCCTTCCGTTTCCTGCTCTTCCTGGACGGCGGCAACGTCTTCGACGAGAATCAGAGCTACGGCTTCCAGGGGATGCGGTATTCCTACGGCGCCGAGGTCCGGGTCCTCGTGCCGCTCTTCGGTGCGCCGCTGCGCTTCATCTACGCGCAGAATCTCGATCCGCTCGCCGACGACCGTTTCGACAGCTTCAAGTTCTCAATCGGTTCAAGCTTTTGACCCTCAAGGAGATGATTCGATGCTTTCACGAGTTTCCCTGACCCTCGCCAGCCTCGCCTTCGCCGGTCTTCTGCTCACCGTCGGCGCCGCGCCGGCTCAAGCCCAGACCTCGACCAAGGTGGCGGTCATCGACGTGCAACAGATCCTCGCCCAGTCGCAGAGCGGCAAGACGGCGCAGGCCGAGATCGAGCGCCTGCAGGCGGCCAAGCGGACCGAGCTCGAAGGCAGGAGCCAGGAGCTGGCGGCGCTCAAGAAGCGCGCCGAGGAAGGCACCCTCTCCCTCGCCGAGGACAAGCTCGCCGAGCTGCAGAAGGAGTACGAGGACAAGGCCATCGCCTTCAAGCGCGCTCAGGACGACGCCAACCGCGAGCTGCAGAAGAAGGGCGACGCGCTGATGGCAGACATCGAGAAGAAGATCCTGCCCGTGATCTCGAAGATCGGCGACGAGGAGGGTTACACCCTGATCTTCAACAAGTACCAGAGCGGTCTGCTCTACGCCGACGACGCCATCGACATCACCGCCAAGGTGATCACCCGCCTCGATCAGGCGGCCGGCGGAAAGTAAGCCCTGTGTCCCTCCGGCTGGCCGCGGTGGCCGAGGCTGTCGGCGGCCACGTGGTGGGGGACCCGGACCGCGAGGTCCGAGCCATCGACACCCTCGAGGCGGCGGGGGAGGATGATCTGTCCTTCCTCACCCACGCGCGCTACCGCTCGCGGGCCGAAGGCTGCCGGGCCAGGGCCCTCTTGGTCGGACCGGACGTCGAGCTGCCGGGCAAGGATCTGGTGGTGGCCGATGACCCGGCCCTCGCCCTGGCCCGGGTCATCGCCCTCTTCCACCCTCGGCGGCGCCGTCCCGCCGGCCTCCACCCGACGGCGGTGATCGAGGAGGGTGCGGCGGTCGATGCGACGGCGTCGGTGGGCGCCTACGCGGTGGTCGGTGCAGGCAGCCGCGTAGGCCCCGGCGCCGAGATCCACCCCGGGGTCATCATCGGCCGTGACTGTCGCATCGGCACCGGCGCGACCCTCCATGCCCATACGGTTCTGTACGATGGCACCGAAGTGGGTGACAATACGATCGTCCACGCCGGTGCGGTGCTCGGAGCCGACGGCTTCGGCTACGCCAGCCACGGTGGCGTCCACCACAAGGTGCCCCAGGTCGGTCGGGTGGTGATCGGCGACGACGTCGAGATCGGCGCCAACTCGGCCATCGACCGCGCGACCCTCGGCGAGACGCGGGTCGGCGACGGCACCAAGATCGACAACCTGGTCCAGGTGGGGCACAACGTCCAGCTGGGCAAGGGGTGTATCCTCTGCGGCCAGGCCGGTATCGCGGGCAGCGCTCGTCTCGGGAATTACGTCGTGCTCGGCGGTCAGGCGGGCTCCGCCGGTCACCTGGAGATCGGTGACGGCGTCCAGGTAGCCGCCAAGTCGGCGGTGCTCCAGGGGGTCGAGGCCGGTCGCAAGGTGGCCGGCATCCCGGCGGTGGACCTGCGCCAGTGGCGACGGCAGGTGATCGCCGCGGCGCGGGGCCGCGACCAGGACCGACGGCTCGACGCCCTCGAACGGGCTGTCGAGGCTCTCGAAGCAGCTGCGGAGGAGGAGTGAGTTGAGCGACAAAGGTGTCTGGGACAGCCGCTGGATCGCCTCGATCCTGCCGCACCGCTACCCGTTCCTGTTGGTGGACCGGGTCCTCGAGATGGAGCCCGAGAAGCGCATCGTGGCGCTCAAGAACGTCACCGTCAACGAAGAGTTCTTCGTCGGGCATTTCCCCGGGCACCCGGTGATGCCCGGTGTGTTGATCATCGAGGGCATGGCCCAGGCGGCGGGGCTGCTGCTCCTCGCCAACCGTGAAGAGCGCGACCAGAAGCTGCTCTATTTCATGGGGATCGACCGCGCGCGCTTTCGCCGGCCGGTGACGCCAGGGGACCAGCTGCGCTACGAGATCGACGTGCTCCGCCTGCGCGAGAGCTTCTGCAAGGTCCAGGCGAAGGCGATGGTCGACGGCAAGCTGGCCGCGGAAGCCGAGCTGTCGTCGGGGATCGTCGACCGCTGAGCGGTAGGGGAGACAGCCATGGCCATCGACATCCATGAGACCGCGGTCGTCGATCCCGGCGCGGAGCTGGCGGACGGTGTCCGGGTCGGCCCCTTCGCGGTGATCGGCGCCGGCGTGGTGATCGGCGAAGGTTCGGAGATCGGTGCCGGTGCCCATATCGAGGGACCGACCCGCATGGGGCGTGAGAACCGCGTCTTCCCCAAGGCGACCCTCGGCTTCGAGCCCCAGGACCTCAAATACCGGGGCGAGGACACCGCCCTCGAGATCGGGGACCGCAACCAGTTTCGCGAGTTCGTCACCGTGCACCGTGGGACGGGGCACGGGCGCTCGCTGACCACCATCGGCAGCGACTGCTTGTTCATGGTCTACACCCACGTCGCCCACGACTGCATCGTCGGCGATCGGGTGGTGATGGCCAACTGCGCCACCCTCGCCGGTCATGTCGAGGTCGAGAGCGACGCCACCATCAGCGCCTTCTCGGCGGTGCACCAGTTCTGCCGTGTCGGCTGCCACGCCTACATCGGCGGCTACTCGGTGATCACCATGGACGCGCTGCCCTACGTCAAGACGGTCGGCGGCAAACCCGCCACCTACGGCCTCAACTCCATCGGCTTGAAGCGCAAGGGCTTCGACGCCGATGCCATCGGCCGCCTCGAGCAGGCCCTCAAGATCTTCCTGGCATCGAAGCTCAACACCACCCAGGCCCTCGAGCGCCTGCGCGGAGAGCTCGGCGGGCACCCCGAGGTCGACCACCTGGTGGCCTTCGTCGAGAGCGCCCAGCGCGGCGTCATCAAGGCCTTGCCGGGACGCCGCGGCGGTCGCGGCGGAGACGCCCGCGGATGAGCGATCCCCTCCGCGTCGGCGTCGTCGGGACCGGCTCCCTCGGGCGTCACCACGTCCGGATCCTGTCGGAGATGCCCGAGGCGGAGCTGGTGGGCATCTACGACCTCCGGCCGGAGGTCGCAACCTCCCTCGCCGAGGCTCACGGCACGCGGGCCTTCGCGGATCCCGAGGCTCTCGCCCTCGAAGTCGAAGCGATGGTCGTCGCGGTGCCGACGGTGGATCACGCGGCGGTGGCGGTGCCGCTCTTGAAGCGCGGCATCCACGCCATGGTCGAGAAGCCCATCGCGCCGTCGCTGGCCGAGGCGGATCGTCTCATCGAAGCCGCCGAGGGCCGCGCGGTCCTCGCCGTCGGCCACGTCGAGTTCTACAACCCGGCGGTCCAGGCGCTCTTCGACCTGGGGGAGCAGCCACGCTTCATCGAGGCCCAGCGGCTCGGTGTCTTCACGCGCCGCAGCCTGGACATCGACGTCATCCTCGACCTGATGATCCACGACCTGCAGATCCTCCACGCCCTCGATCCCAGCCCGGTCCACGAGCTCCGCGCCACCGGGATCCCGGTGCTCTCGCCGCGCATCGACATCGCCAACGCGCGCATCGAGCTCGACTCGGGGTGCGTCGCCAACATCACCGCGTCGCGGGTTTCCCTCGAGAAGGTGCGCAAGCTCCGGCTCTTCGGTAGCGCCTCCTACTGCTCCGTCGACTACCAGGAGCAGGAGATCAAACGCTTCCGTCTCGCCGAGGGCGACGGCGAGCCGCAGATCCTCTCGGACCACCCGCAGGTGGTGCGCCACGAGCCCCTGCGCGCCGAGCTCGAGGCCTTCGTCGCCGCCTGCCGCGGCACCGGCGGACGGCGCTGGGTGAACGGTGCCGCGGGGCGCCGAGCCCTCGATACCGCCCTGTCGCTGGTGGCCTCGATCTGCTAACCTTCGAGGGTCCGTTTCGGACCGAATCCCGACATTTTCGCGGGCCGTTCCCTGCCACCGCCGCGCCGGTGCGCGGGATCTCTCCGGGCCCGATTGCAAGGAGATCCAGACCATGAGCCAAGCACGCATCGGTGTCATCGGGGGCAGCGGCCTCTATCAGATGGAAGGCATGGAGGTGCTCGACGAGATCCATGTCAAGACCCCCTTCGGTGACCCCTCCGACGCGCTGATCCTCGGCCGCGTCGGTGGCAAGGAGGTGGCTTTCCTGCCGCGCCACGGTCGCGGCCACCGACACGCGCCCACGGACCTGAACTTTCGCGCCAACATCTTCGCGCTCAAGGCCGCCGGCGTGACCGACGTCGTCTCGCTCTCGGCGTGCGGCTCGCTGCGCGAGGAGCTGCCGCCGGGCACGTTCGTCATCGCCGATCAGTTCATCGATCGCACGTTCGCGCGCCAGAAGTCCTTCTTCGGCGAGGGGCTGGTCGCGCACGTGTCCATGGCGCACCCGGTGTGCCGGCGCCTCGGGGGGGAGCTCCTCACGGCGGCGGCGGCGCTGAAGATCCCGCACCGCCGCGGCGGCACCTACGTGGTCATGGAGGGGCCGCAGTTCTCCACCCTGGCGGAGTCGAACCTCTATCGCTCGTGGGGCTGCGACGTCATCGGCATGACCAACA
>JAGQSE010000601.1 GCA_020439725.1 Acidobacteriota bacterium | reverse complement strand
GTGGTGAAGAAGGGCTCGAAGATCTCCTGCTCGTGGCCGGCGGGCAGCCCGGGCCCGCGATCGCGGACCGTGATACGGAGCTCCGGCCGTTTCGACGGGCCGCCGGCACGGACGCGAACGTCCACCGGTGCCTCCGGCGGTGAGGCGTCGAGGGCGTTGCGCAGAAGGTTGCTCAGCACCTGCCGGAGCCGCGCGCGATCGAGGGACCAGGTCGCCGGCGCCTCCCGGCGGTCGACGCGGATCCGCTCGGCCCCCTCCTCCTCGCGCAGCTCCGCGATCAGCGCCGCGGGATCGGTGGGCTGGCGGTCGAGGGTCCCCGACCGCACGAAGGCGAGGAGGTCCGTGGTGAGCTTCTCGAGCCGCACCGCCTCGCCGACGATGCGCTGCACGCGCTTGCTCTCCGGATGCTCGTCACCGATCCTCTCGGCGAGGAGCTGGGTATGGCCCTTGAGCGATGCCAAGGGGTTTCTGATCTCGTGGGCCAGCACCGCGGACATTTCACCCAGGGTGCTGAGGCGCTTCTGGTGCTCGAGCTGCTGCTGGACCCGTTCGCGAGCCCGCGCCTGGCGCCAGAAGACCAGCCCGGCGAGCATCAAGACCAGTGCACTGACCGCGCCGGTCGCCAGCGCACCGGTGGTCTGCTGGCGGAGGATGGGCGCGGTCGACGCCTCGGCCTCGAGGATCAGCCACAAGTCCCGGGGTTCCGCCGGTGGCCTGCCGTCCGCCGGATCTCGAGTGTCCGTCTCCAGCGGCCCGCCGTCGTCCCTGGGCCCTGCCGGCCGCTGGTCATCGTCGAAGCGACGCGGCGGTCGGCCGCCGTCGCGGCGCGGTGGCGGACCGTTTCGGTCCCTACGCGGTGGCCTCGGCCGAAGCTCCTCGGGAGGTCGCCGGCCCTCGGCGTCCTCGGGGGCCGGCGGCCGCCGGTTGGCCGGTACCACCAGGTGGTAGACACCGTCGACCTCGACCCACCGTTGCCCTTCGAGCCCCAGCGCCGGCTGTGGCTCGGGCCCCACCGCCGTGCCGGCGCTGACCATGACGTCCCCCCGCCGCGGGTCGTAGATGGCGACGTAGCGAAGCCCGTCGCCGCGATAGCCGTGCAGTACCGCCTCGAGGTCGAAGTCCGAGAGCGGCGGCCGGACCTCTCTCAAGTCCCGCCGGATCGACGCAGCGAGGGCCTCGCCCTCGCTGCGGGTCAGCTGGGTCGAGGCCCGGACGATGCTGCGATGTGTCGCCCAGGTGGTGGCGATGAGGGTGACGCCGAGGATCAGCGTGGTCGCCAGGAGGCCCCAGCGCGCCAGCGCGGAGCGCACAGGGGTCAGGGACCTCCCGCCGGGGCTCGCGCCGGAGCCGCCGGGGCTTCGTTGTCGCTTCACGCTGGTCATGGGCCTGAGCGGGCTCTCCGGGGTCGGCAGGGCTCGATCTTACAACCTCACCCGACCACCCCCGAGCTCCCCGCCGGTCCGCGTCGGCGTCGCCTACCGCGCCTCGGCGACGTGGAAGGGATCGTTCGGGAGCTCCCCGCGGATCCCCGTGTTGCGGCGGATGATCCGCGCCAGGTTCTGGTCCTCGACCAGCTTCACCCACGACTCGGGGAGATAGGCCTGGTACCAGAACCGGTCCCCGTCACGCAGCCGCCGGAACTGGTCCGCCAGGACCCGGCGCCAGGTGGGTCCGACGAGAGCTCCGGGGGCGTGAGCCTCGGCCAGTCCGCCGACCCAGGCATCGATGTCCTCGACCCGACGATAGACCGCGCGCAGGCGGGCGACGACCTTGGGATCCGGGTTCAGCTGGCCGAAGCGCTCGTAGGGGCGAAGCCCCAGGTCTCGGCGCACCTGGTTGAACCGCGGCAGCCCGTGGTCGCGACCGCGCTGGATGTTGAGCGAGGCGAGGTCGAAGCCGCCCGATCCCGGCGGACCGAAGAGGAAGTTGCGCACCTCGTCCACCAGCTGGGTGTCGATCTCCTGCGCCTTCTGACTGGCCAGCCCGCGCAGCACCGAATCGATGCCGTTGGCGGTGATCTCCTGCGGGCTGAAGAACGCCGACGCCAGCGACAGGTTGCCCTCGGCGCTCTCCTCACCGTCGGCGTCGAGACGCAGCAGCTGCGGCGAGAGCATCGAGTGGCCGAAGCGATACGCGGCGGTGGCGAAAAGGTTCGAGATGCTGGCGTCGACTCCGGGCCGGTAGCCCTGATAGGGCGCGATGGCGTCGGGACCGAGGAGCGCGGGAAGGAACTCGCGGTAGGTGATCGCCTGCAGCTCGCCGACCACGATGGCCTTGGCGTACTGGAAGATCTCCTCGTCGTCGAGCTCGGGGAGCGCCGCATGGACCTGGTCCGCCCAGAAGTTGTGCTCGCGCACGAAGAGCGTGTGCATCGAGGTCAGACCGACCTGCTCGTTGGCGCGGAAGTCGCCGGCCAGGAAGAAGCTCGCCGGATCGCCGGTGGCAGCGTTGGGCAGCGCGTCGACGTTGAAGGGCAAGAGGTTCCCGGCGCTCGTCGCCAGGTGCCCCAAACCGTCGAAAGCGCGAAGCGCCGCCGCCCGTGTCTCATCGGAGCCGTAGACGTTCGAGCCGTCGATG
>JAGQSE010000600.1 GCA_020439725.1 Acidobacteriota bacterium | reverse complement strand
GCTGGCTCATCGGGCTCACCTCGTCTCCGGGGTCGGGTCACCAGACCCGGATTCAGCCGGCGGCAGGTCACCGCCGAGGGCCAGGTACAGGTCGATTCGCGCCACCAGCCGCTGGCGCTGGACCTCGAGCCGTCGGCTCGCCGTGTCGACGGCGCCGCGCTGGCTCTCGAGCACCACCAGGTACTCGCCGAGCCCGGTCTCATAGCGCTCCTCGGCGAGACGCCGAGCCGCCTCGGCCTGAAGGGCGGCGGCGGCCAGCGCCGTCTCCTGTTCAGCGAGACCTTTCTCGGCGGCGAGGGCCGTCTCGACCTCGCCCAGGGCGCGGAGGACCGCGGAGGCGTAGGCGGCGAGGGCCTCGTCGGCACCGGCCGCCGCCAGGTCGACTCCGGCCCGCAACCGCCCACCCTGGAACAGGGGTTGAAGCAGGCTGCCGGCGAAGCTCCACACCGAAAAATCACCATCGAGGAGATCTGCGACCTGATCGCTGCTGGTACCCGCGGAGCCGGTCAGACGGAGCTGCGGGTAGAGCGCCGCCCGCGCCTCGGCGACCCGCGCCCCGGCCGCCGCGACGCGGCGCTCGGCTGCCGCCAGGTCGGGTCGGCGGGTCAGGACCTCGGACGGCAGCCCGGCGGCTACCGGACCGTCGAGCTCGGGCAGACCGGCGGGTAGGACGAGCTGCGCCGCCGGGTAGCGGCCGAGCAGGATTTCGAGCTGGCGGAGCGCGGTATCGAGGTCGAGGCGTCGCGCCACCGCCGCCGCTGCCGCCCCGGCTCGGTCGGCCTCGGCGAGACGCAGGTCGAGGGAAGAGCGGAGCCCCACCTCGTACCGCCGCCGGATCTTCCCCAAGGTTTCGTCGCGGCTGGCCAGCGTCGTCTGGGCGAGCTCGAGCTGGCGCCGTGCCGCCACCGCCGCGATCCACGACTTGGCCGTCTGGGCGGCGAGCGAGCGGCGTGCCGCCTCGAGGTCCGAACGCGCCGCTTCGAGGTCCGCAGCCGCCGCCGACCGGCCCGCAGCCAGGCGTCCCCACAGATCCACCTCCCAGCTGACGTTGAGCGAGACCCCCAAGGTGGTCGAGGTCGAGCTCAAGACCGAGCCGTCCGTGCCCGGGATCGGTAGGCCGATGAAGTTCCGCTTGCCGCGAGCCGCGTCGAGACCCGCCGACACCTGGGGCACCCGCGCGCCGCCGGCGATCCGTGCCCGCGCCGCCGCCTGCTCGAGCCGGGCCGCGGCAGCGACCAGGTCGTGGTTGTGCTCGAGGGCCTCGGCCACCACATCTGCGAGATCGGCATTTCCCAGGTCGAAGCCGGGGGCGACCGTCGCCGTCAGCGCGGAATCAGCAGCGGGCGGGGCGGTCCAGTGGGCGGGCAAGGGAATCTCGAGGTCCGGCGGCGGCGGCGCCTGGTGGGCACATCCGGCCAGCAAAAGCCCGGCGAGCACCGCTCGCGGCCACGGGCACGGATTCGCGTCTCTTGGCGCTGGTTGGCTCATCGCATCGCACCCGGGACCCGGCGAGGCGCCGTCGCCCACCGCCGGTCGGCTCGTGGCGGTCGCAGGCAGCTGAATTCAACCAGGGAGCCACGGACGGCGCAAGAGGCGAGCGAAGCCACCGGATCGACCGGTGACCGGGCGACCTCGTGGGCCCTCGGGGACGGTAGAATCGGCCACCATGATCGACACCCACTGGCTCCCCCAGGCCGATCCCGGGGTCGGGATCGTCAGCGCCGTGGTCGGCCTGCTCCTCCTCATCCTGGGCCGGCGGCTGTTCTGGCTCGCTCTGGGCACCGCCGGTTTCCTCACCGGGTTTTTGCTGGTCACGCGCTACTTGCCCTCGGGCTCCGAAGCGCTGCGTTGGGCGCTGGCCGTCCTCGGCGGTCTCGCCGGCGCGCTGCTCGCGGTCTTCGTACAGCGACTGGCGGTGGGTGTCGCCGGATTCCTCCTCGGTGGCTACGGCGCGCTGCTTCTCGCCCAGGCGCTGCACTTCGATCCCGGTTCCTGGTGGATCGTCGTCTACCTCGTCGGCGGACTGATCGCCGCGCTGGTGGCGGCGATGCTCTTCGAAGGAGCCCTCATCGCGCTGTCGGCGATCC
The DNA here is from genome assembly GCA_020439725.1 of Acidobacteriota bacterium. Lineage (GTDB taxonomy): Bacteria > Acidobacteriota > Thermoanaerobaculia > Multivoradales > JAHZIX01 > JAGQSE01. Next base: position 2,854 of record JAGQSE010000600.1, on the reverse strand, counting down.
TCGGTGCAGCGATGCTGATTCGAGCGTGGCCGCTGCCACCGCCGGTCCAGCTGTGGCTCTTCCTCGTCCTCGTCCTTGTCGGGATCGCGGTACAGAGCCGTGCCTGGAACCGCTGAGCCATGGCAAAGCCCTCCCGACGCCCACCGGCGACGGCGAGCGGGGACAGCGGCCCGGGCTTCAGACGGGAAGGGATCGGCTACGAGACGATGGCGGTCATTTCTGATTGGCGGGGTTCAAGATCATGACCATCTGGCGGCCTTCGAGGCCACTCCGGGTCTCGACCTCGCCGATGCCCTCGATCATCTCGGTCACCTTGTCGAGGATCTTCGTCCCGAGCTCGGGACGGCGCAGCTGGCGCAACCGGAAGAAGACGGTGACCTTGACCTTCTTGCCCTTCTCGAGGAACTTGATCGCGCGGTTGGCCTTGATCTCGAAGTCGTTGTCGCCGATGGTCGGCCGGAATTTGACTTCCTTGACCTCGATGGTCGTCGCCTTCTTCCTGGACTCGCGGGCAGCCTTCTCCTTCTCGAACTTGGTCTTGCCCCAGTCCATGATCTTGACGACCGGCGGATCCGCGGTAGCGCCGACCTCCACCAGATCCAGGTTCTGCTCTGCAGCTCGTTCGCGAGCCTCCTCGAGCGGTACGACTCCGACTTGGGTGCCATCGGCGTCGATCAATCGCACCGGGCTCTTGCGGATTCGTTCGTTTACCCGGGTCGTGTCCTTCTTGGTCGGAGGCAAGGCTCTTCCTGGTCGTCCCCTCACTGGCAAAGTCCTCTCTTAGGTCATTGAACGTGCACCCGCCGAAAAGCCTCGCAGCCCGACGGCGAGTCGTGGGGCGTGTTTACGCCCGCCGAAGCTTACAACCTTCTCATCGCACCATCGCGAGAAAAAGACGCCCTAGTCTATGCCAAGCGGGCGACTTCGGAGCGCACGGCGCTCGCTTCGGGCCGTCCGAAGCCCAGGGTAGCGACGAGCTCGGTGGCCTGACGCCACCTTCCCGGTCTGTATCGGCGCCGGGGCGGCCACCGGCCGCCGCCGCCTGGTACCGCCTTCTGCTGGCCTTCGTCCTCCTCGCCGGGGGCTTCGAGGCCACCGCCCAACCCCCCGTCACCTTCTACCAGCTGGGTGTCGACGACGGCCTCGCCGATGGGACGGTGACCAGCATCGCCCAGGACCGCCAGGGCTTCCTCTGGTTCGGCACTCGAGAAGGCCTGAGCCGTTACGACGGCACCAGCCTCGAGACCTTCCGCCACGACGCCCACGACCCGAGCTCGATCTCTGCCGACCACGTCACCGCGTTGTGGCCCGGCCGCGACGGCGAGCTGTGGATCGGTACCTTCGAGGGCGGTGTCGATGCCTACGATCCGATCCGCGGAGACTTTCGGCACTACGCGCCGCCGGCGGTCGAGGCCGAGCAGAGTCCGCCGCAGATCACGGCGCTGCTCGAGGACCGCGAGGGCCGCGTCTGGGCCGGCACCACGATGGGACTGTGGTCCCTCGATCCGAACACCGGGCTGTGGACCGCCCACCGCCACGACGGCGACGATCCGCGGAGCCTCGGCCACGATCACGTGATGGCGCTGCTCGAGGATCCGGGAGACGGTTTGTGGGTGGGGACCTTCGGCGGCGGGCTCGACCATCAGCTCCCCGGCGGCGGCTACGAGCACTTCGTCCACGACGAACGGGACCCCAAAAGCCTGACCAGCAGCCTGGTGCAATGCCTCTACCGAGACTCGGACGGCGTGCTGTGGGTCGGCACCGCCGGGGGCGGGCTCGACCGCGCGCTTCCCGACGGGGGCTTCGAGAGGGTCGCGCGCTCCGAAGGCGAGGACAACGAAAGCGGTCGCGACCACATCCACGGCCTTGCCGAGGACGGCGCCGGCAACCTGTGGATCGCCACCTATGGCGGCGGGCTCGAACGCCTTGATCGCGAGGGCGAGCTGACCGTCTTCCAGCACAACCCGCGCAACCCCAAGGACCCGTCGAGCCTGCCGCTGAACTTCCTCCTGGCGCTCTACCGGGATCGCACCGGCGGTATCTGGATGGGCACCGACGGCCGCGGTGTGACCAGCTTCCACGCCAACCGCGACCGCTTCAACCACCACTTCAACGACCTCGTGCGCGCCGACAGCCTGAGCCACAACACCGTCTGGTCGTTTTACGAGGACGCGGGCGGCACGTTGTGGATCGGCACCAGCGGCGGCCTCAACCGCTTCGACCGGGAGGCCTACCGCTTCACCCTGGTCCCGGATCCCGAAGGCTCGCCGCGGGCCGACGCCATCTGGGCGCTGTACCCCACCGCCGACGGCGACCTGTGGCTGGGGACTCTGTCCAACGGTCTGCGCCGCGTCGACCCGTCCCGTGGACGCTTCGAGCCGCCTCCGCGTTTTGATGGCCTCGAGGGCCGGGGCTCTCCCCGGATCCGAGCCATCACCGGCGACGGTCGCGACGGGCTGTGGCTGGCGACCCAGAGCAACGGCTTGCTCCACTACGCCCCGGAAAGCGGCGAGGTCGTGGCCCATCGGCTACGGGACGCGGACGAAGACAGCGTCCTCACCGCCCTGGTGCGCAGCACCGATGGCCGGCTGTGGCTGGGGACCGTGAGTCACGGTCTGGCCCGATTCGATCCGGAAAGCGGAGCCTTCGAAACCTACCGCCACGATCCCGACGACGCCGCCAGCCTGGCCTCGGACACGGTTCACGGACTCATTCTCGACGACGAGGGCACCCTGTGGGTGGGTACCGCCGCCGGTCTCGACCGCTTGAGAGTGTCAGGAAAAGGATTCGAGCACGTCCATCCCTCTGCCGCCGAGGCCTCGGGGACCGCGGTCGCCGCCGACGCGAGCGGTAG
>JAGQSE010000599.1 GCA_020439725.1 Acidobacteriota bacterium | reverse complement strand
TGGGCGGGGATGAGCGCCGCCGTCGAGCCGTCGAGGGCGATGGCGACGCTCCCGGGAGGGCCGCCGGGATTGGGCACGTTGGCCGCCGTCGGGTCGTGGAGGACCTGGGCGAGAACGCGGCGCCCGGGGCGCGGAGTCGCCGTCCCGCCGAGGCCGCGGAGCTGGTCTGCCTGGAAGAGTTGCAGGTGGGCGACATCGTAGAGCGTGCCGGTAGCGCCGGTCGTCTGTACGCCGCCCGGCACCCGCAGGTTGAAGGGCTGCTGCCGGTCCGCTTCATCGCGGGTGGTGACGTCGCGGCTGACGATCAGGGCCAGGTCGCGCTGCTCGAGGTAGGCGCGGAAGCTCGCCACGTCGACGGACTCCTGGTCAAAGATCGCCTGTTCAGGACCCGGCAGCGGGGGCGCGGCCATCACCGGTCGCGGACGGACGCGGACCTCCACCGGATCCAGCTCCCAAAGCTCGCCCGAGTACTGGACCAAGACGTCCGGATCCCAGTAGGAGAGGGTCTTGGAGATCCCCGGGGTCAGGGCGGCGCCGGCGACGAAGGTGGCGCCGGAGGGCACCAGTTCTTTGAGCCGGAAGTCATAGCGTGACACCGGATTGGCCCGGTTGCCTTCGTTGCGATCGCCCCGGGTCTCCGCCGTGTGGATCACCAGGATGCCGCCACCGTCGAGGGGCAGCGGGTTGCGGTACAGACCCGAATGCTCCGGCGGCGGCATCTGGCCCTCGGGTGTCGGGTTGCGCGTCGCCGGATGGGTGACGTAGGTCACCGGTGCCGAGTCCGCCGCCAGCATCGGCGGTGCGTCGAGGAAGACCACCTGTCCAGAGGCGTGGGTTTGGAACTCCGGAGCATCGACGCCGAAGTATCGCCCCGGGTGCTCGGGATCCTCACCGATCTGGAGCAGGTTCTCGATGGGATTCGGATTGAACCGCCCGGAGCCAGCGGCGATGAACTCGATGACATTGGGGTCGTCGTTGATCGAGCGGTTGAAATAGCCGTGGAGCTCGTGGCGCCCGATGTGGTTGATGGTCTCGAGCTCGGTGCCGTCCTCGCGCACCATCCAGGGAAAGAAGTGGTTGAAGCGGTGACCTTCTAGGTTGGTCCCGGCGAGGAGGTCGACGCGCGCCGGACGCGGTTCCGGGTAGACCTCGTCGCGGTTCGCCAAGCGCGCAGCGCCGGCGGTTTCGTTGCGGTAGTTGAACGTGCCGTAGGTGTCGCCGTCGAGGACGTCCGTGTCCGCCTGCTGGTCGCGTTGGAGGTGGTCCCAGCGAGTGAAGATGACCCGACCGAAGCTGTCGACGATGGGGTCGAAGTCGCCCGACGGCGCGTGATCGAGGATCCTGAGATCACCGGTCGCGGGATCGAGGCTCCACACCCCCGTGTTGGTCGCAGCCTCCTCGTACTCGTCGAGCTGGGGATAGAGATGCGCCGCGCCATTCCGCGGCCGGTCCGAGATGAACAGGATCCGGTCGTCGCTGGCGTAGGTGGGACTGACGTTGTTGTACTCCGTCGGCTGGTTGGCGACCTTGGTGATCGATGCTGTGTCGCCCTGGCCGAGCCCGGTCACCTCGTAGAGCTGCCAGCGGCTCTCGATCAGCTGGAACTGCTGCGGCGGAGCGCCGATGACCATGCTGAAGACGGCCTTGTCGCCGTCCCAATGCACCGCGGGATCGCGCACCGCGATCGATGCCGCCCCCTGGAAGCCGGAGTTGCCATAGCCGGCTTCCTGCGTCAGGTTTCGCAACGACCCGTCGGGATAGAGGATATAGAGGTCACCGCCGCGGCCGACCCGATCGATGTCCGCTTCGTGGTTGCCGAAGACCGACCCGATGGTCACGAAGTCCGCGGGGATCGGGACCTGGGTGACGAAGAGGATGGGGTGCAAACGCTGTGCAGTCAGTGGAGCTCCCGCGGCGAGCAACCACCCCAACGCCAGCAACCAGACCCGAGCCCTACCCGAACGCAGCACAACAGTCTCGACCCATCGCATGGTTCACCTCCCAAGGACAGCCTGTCAGCCACCGTCTCACCGTCTTGGGGGGACGACCGGCGAGCGAACAGCGAATAGCAGAACGCGCATGAGTGTATCCCAGAACCCGGAACAGGAGCACCCGCGCGGTCCCCTTGCGCTCGCCCGATGCTTCTCGACAGCTCGCGGAGCCCCGCCCGGTGTGGTGAGGCAAGCGGGATTCGAGGACGGCCAGTGGCTGCCCGCAGAAGCCACCGCCGAGCACCCACAGAGTCCCGTTGCTCTCGTCGGATTTCGCTCGGCCGCTCGCGGAACCCCTTCCGGTGTGGTGAGGCGAGCGGGATTCGAGGACGGCCTGCGGCCGTTCGCAGAACCCGGAACAGGAGCACCCGCACGGCCCCCTCACGCTCACCCGATGTATCTCGATCGCTGGCGGAACCTCTTCCGGTGTGGTGAGGCGAGCGGGATTCGAGGACGGCCTGCGGCCGCCCGCAGAACCCGCTGCCGAGCAGCCGCGCAGGCGTTGCCCTCGAAGGCTTATCGAAGGGCTGATTCAGCGACCACGGCGTTCAAGCCGCTGCCGGAGCACCTCGAAGAGCGCCAGCGCCACCGAGGTCGACAGGTTGAGTGAGCGCAGCTCGGGGTCCCGCATCGGAATGCGCAGGAGCCGGTGGGACCAGCGGCGGCGGATCTCGTCGGGTAGCCCCACGGACTCGCGGCCGAAGATCAACACCGTCGGCTCGGCGTAGGAGACGTCCCAGAAGGTCTGCTCGGCCTCGGCGGAGAAGAGGTAGGGCTCACCGAGCAAGGTTAACTGCTCCTCGAACGCATCCCACCCGGACCAGGTGATGGGCGCCACCCGCTGCCAGTAGTCGAGGCCAGCGCGACGGACCTCTCGCTCCTCGAGGGAGAAGCCCAGCGGCTCGACCAGGTGCAGCTGGGCGCCCGCCGCGAGACAGGTCCGTCCCGCGTTGCCGGTGTTCCAGTGGATCTCCGGATGGACCAAGGCTACGTGGAGAGAGCTTCGGGCCACGCTCCCGTTGGGGTTGATGTCGAGTGTCATCGGTCGGGATGGTAGCGACCGAGCCGCGGGCTCGGCGGGGAGCGGT
>JAGQSE010000031.1:3088-10543 GCA_020439725.1 Acidobacteriota bacterium | reverse complement strand
GGCTCCCGCCTGCGCGGGAGCGACGGACTTCTGTCGGCATTGAGCCCGATACAGGACCGGAGTAGATGGAGGTCGAGTTGCCCCTACCCCTTCTTCCGCCGGTTCATCTCCCGCTCCTCCGCCTTGCGCTTCTGGGTCGCGGCCCACGAGCAGATGGGGCACTTCTCGAGGTCGTGGTGACGCGCGGGACAGTGCTCGCGGCCGAAGTAGATGATCTGCAGGTGGAGCTTGTTCCAGCTCTCGCGGGGGAAAAGCCGCTTGAGGTCGGCCTCGGTCTTCGCGACGTTCTTGCCGTCGGAAAGACCCCAGCGCGCCGCCAGGCGGTGGATGTGGGTATCGACGGGAAAGGCAGGGATGCCGAAGGCCTGCGCTATGACCACCGACGCGGTCTTGTGACCGACACCGGGAAGGGCCTCGAGCTCCTCGAAGGTCCGAGGCACCTTACCGCCGTGGGCGGCGAGGATCTCCGACAGCTTCCGGATGTTCTGCGCCTTCTGCTTGGCGAGACCGACCTCGCGGATCAGGCGGTGGATCTCCTCCACCGGCACCTTGGCCATGGCCTCCGGGGTCGACGCGCGGGCGAAGAGCGCCGGCGTCACCTGGTTGACCTTCTTGTCGGTGGTCTGGGCCGACAGCAGGACCGCGATCAAGAGCGTGTAGGGGTCGACGTGCTCGAGGGGAATCGGCGTCTCCGGGTAGAGCTCGTCGAGGATCTTCTGGATCTTCTCGGCCTTCTCGGCGCGGGTCATGGCGGGATCTCCGGAAGGGTCAGGAAGACGTGACGCAAGAGCTGGTTCGGAGGCTACCAGCTTGCAGACTTCGGGTACCGGGTCTTCGGCTTCGGAGCCCAGCAAGCCATCGCAGCGTCCGCCGCCACGTGGAGGCTCCGAGCGGTCGCGATTCGAGATCTTGAATTGAGTATCGTGTCCCCAATACTTCAAGATCCTGAATTGCGGTTCGTGTCCCCAAGGATTCAAGGGGCTGGGGTCAGGGGAGCTTGATCTTGCGCTTGTCGGGGTCGTGATGACGGCGGTAGAAGATCGCGGTGTGGCCGATGACACCGACGCACTCGGCGCGCAGGCGCTGCTCCATGTGCGGTACGAGCTCCTCCTTGCGGTCCTTGAAGTCGAGGAACTTGACCTTGACCAGCTCGTGGTCGGCGAGACCCGCCTCGAGGTGCTCGAGGGAGGCCTCGGTGAGGCCCTGGCGGCCGATCTGGACCAGCGGCTTCAGGTGATGGGCCTGCCCCCGGAGGAATTTGCGCTGGGCACCGGACAGTCGGTCGGTGGCGATGTCGGACATGGCAGCTCCTTCCCGCCCGCCGGGTGGCGCGGGCGGGTGGGCGTCGGGGTCAGCGGTAGAACAGCGGGAAGCGGCTCGGGTCGGCCTCGTGCATCAGCTCGTAGACGGCCTCGAAGACGGCCTCGGCGTTGGGCTTCGAGAAGTAGTCGCCGTCGGAGCCATAGGCCGGGCGATGCGCCTTCGAAGTCAACGTCCGCGGCTCCGAGTCGAGCCAAGGGAAGGCGCGCTGGCGTTCGAGAACCTGCTGCAGGATGTAGGCGCTGGCACCGCCAGGGACGTCCTCGTCGAGGACCAGCAGGCGGTTGGTCTTCTTCACCGACTCGGTGATCCGGCCGTCGAGGTCGAAGGGCAAGAGGGTCTGGACGTCGATGACCTCGACGTCGATACCGACCTCGGCGAGGGTCGCTGCGGCGTCGAGGGCGATGCGGCAGCAGGCACCGTAGGTGACCAGGGTCAGGTCGCTCCCCTCGCGCAGCACCTCGGGGATACCGAGGGGCAGCTTCATCTCCCCGATGTTGGTGGGCAGCGGTTCCTTGACGCGATAGCCGTTGAGCACTTCGATGACCAGCGCCGGGTCGTCGGAGGCGAGCAGGGTGTTGTAGAAGCCGGCGGCGCGGGTCATGTCGCGGGGCACGCAGATATGGACCCCCCGCAGCAGGTGGAGGATGCCCCCCATGGGCGAGCCCGAGTGCCAGATGCCCTCGAGGCGGTGGCCGCGGGTGCGGATGATCGCCGGCGCCTTCTGACCGCCCTTGGTGCGGTACTGGAGCGTCGCCAGATCGTCGGAGAGGATCTGCAGCGCGTAGAGCAGGTAGTCGAGGTACTGGACCTCGGCGATGGGCCTGAGGCCGCGCATGGCGAGGCCGATGGCCTGGCCAACGATGGTCGCCTCGCGGATGCCGGTGTCCGAGACCCGCAGCTCGCCGTACTTCTCCTGCAAGCCCATGAACCCCTGGTTGACGTCACCGAGATGGCCCACGTCCTCGCCGAAGGCCACCAGGTGCGGCATGCGCTCGAGGGCGGCGTCGAAACAGGCGTTGACCACCTCGAAGCCGTTGACCAGCGGAGCGTCTTCGTCGTAGGCGGGGGCCACCGCATCGACCAGGAGCGGCGAGTCCTTCGACTGGCTGTAGAGGTGGCTGCCATAGCGCTCGTTAGCGACTTCGAGCTGCTCGCGGCGCCAGTCGGCCAGGGCCTTGCGGGCCGGCCCGTCGTGGTCACGGGCGAGGATCAGCGCCCGTTGCGCGGCGGCCAGCACGTCGCGGCGGAGCGGCGCCTTCTTGGCCTCGAGCTTGCCGGCGAGCTCGCTCAGGCCCTGCGCTTCGGGCACCGCCGCCGCCAACTCGGAAACCAGCCCCACGAAGACCCGGACGTCTTCCTTGATGGGGTCGACATAGGCTGCCCAGGCGGCGTCGCGGGCACCGAGGGCCCGCTGGCGGGACTGGGCCTCGAGCTCGTCGAGCTGATCGTCGCTGGCGATCTTCTCGGCCACCATCCACCGGCGCATCTGGCGCAGGCAATCCCACTCCTTCTCCCACTCGAGACGCTCGGGCGACTTGTAGCGCTCGTGGGCGCCCGAGGTCGAGTGGCCCTGGGGCTGGGTGAGCTCCTTGACGTGGATCACCGCCGGCGCGTGCTGGCGGCGGACCACCTCGGAGGCCATCACGTAGAGCTCGCACAGCTCCGGGTAGTTCCAACCGCGGACGGTGTAGAGGTCGAAGCCGCCGTGCCGACCTTCGACGCGGCGGAAGCCCGAAAGCACCTCGGAGAGGTCCTGCTTGGCGATCTGGTAGCGGTTGGGCACCGAGATGCCGTACTCGTCGTCCCAGATCGACAGCACCATCGGCACCTCGAGGACGCCGGCGGCGTTGATGGCCTCCCAGAACAGCCCCTCGGCGCAGCTGGCGTTACCGATGGTGCCCCAGGCGATCTCGTCGCCGTGGTGCGAGAAGCCTTCGAGACCTTCGAGACCCGGCAGCTGGCGGTACAGCTTCGAAGCCTGGGCGAGACCGACCAGCCGGGGCATCTGCGACGCCGTCGGCGACACGTCGGCGGAGCAGTTGGGCTGCTCCATCAGATTACGGAAGCGGCCGGCGGCGTCGAGGCTGCGGGTCGCGAAGTGGGCGTCCATGCACCGGCCGGCGGTGGCCGGATCGGCCTCGACGTCGGCGTGGGCGTAAAGCTGGGCGAAGAGCTGTTCCGGCGTCAGCAGGCCGAGAGCGAACATCAGGGTCTGGTCGCGATAGTAGCCGGCGCGGAAGTCCCCCTTGCGGAACGCCTTGGCCAGGGCCACCTGGGCCACCTCTTTGCCGTCGCCGAAGATGCCGAACTTGGCCTTGCCCGCGAAGACCTCTTTGCGGCCGATGAGGCTGACCTCGCGGCTCACCACCGCCAGTCGATAATCACGCAGGATGTCTTCTCGCTGGATCTCCAAGGCGGTCCTTCCTTCGTCCTGGGTTGTCGAGGCGGTTTCGACCTCGTCTCGAGCGGTGTCGCGAGGTCGGGAGAGGGTTGGCTCGGCGGCGGTGACGCGGAGCGAGCTCGAACCGGAACGGTCGAATGGTAGCACACGGACCCCGGCCCTTCGGCCCTCCCGACCGCGCCGCAAGGACACGCCGACAGCCTTGCCGAAGGCCGTCGAAGAGGCCTCAGACGACGGCGCGGCGGGTGCGCCGGCGGTGCCACTGGCTCTCGGCGGTGAACAGCACCAGGGCGGTCCAGATGAACGCGAAGCTCTTGAGCTGAACACCGGTGAAAGGCTCACCGTAGACCAGCACGCCGAGCAACAGCTGGCAGGTGGGGGCGAGGTATTGGAAGAAGCCGAGGGTCTTGAGCGGCAGCCGGCGGGCGGCGTTCGAGAACCACAGGAGCGGCAGCGCGGTCATCAACCCGCTGGCGACGAGAAAGACCCGTGTGTGGGTGTCGGCGCCGAGGAAGCCCGCTCGGCCGGTGGCGAACAGCCAGCCGAGGTAGATCACGGCCACCGGCAGCAGCAGGAGCGTCTCGAGGTTCGAACCCAGGAGCGCGTCGACCGGCGCTGTCTTGCGCACCAGGCCGTAGAGACCGAAGGACAGCGCCAGTCCCAGCGCGATCCACGGCACCCCGACGCCGCTGGCGGACATCTGGATCACACCGGCGGCGGCCAGCGCGACGGCGACCCACTGCCAAGTCCGCAAGCGTTCGCCGAGGAAGATCATCCCCAGGGCGACGTTGAGCAGCGGGTTGATGAAATAGCCGAGGCTCGACTCGACGATGTGCGAGCTCGACACGGCGTAGACGTACAGGCACCAGTTGAAGGCGATCAGACCCGCGGCGAGGGCGAAGGCCCGGCGGGTCCGCGGGTCGCGAATGGCGCCCGGCAGCTCACCGGCCCGACCGCGGAGCCGGAGCAACAGGAAGAAGACGAGGAGCGCCCAGATGACGCGGTGCCCGAGGGTCTCGAGGGCCGGGACCCCCGACACCTGCTTCCAGAACATCGGGCTGAAGCCCCAGGCGCCGTAGGCCAACAGGGCATAGACCGAGCCCTTGAAGCGCTCCGGGTCGCTCATGACGGATACGATCCTCGCGAGACGCGGACCGCCGGAGGCCCCGGCGCCGCACCGAAGCGACACTATATCCGCGCCGGTTCCGCTACCGATCCCCGTCGGGGACCTGCGGCGCAACCCCAAGCAACGACGAGCGTAGTAGACTTCACCGAACACCCTGCTCCACCAGGAGGTAGACGACGATGGGATCGTACCGGGCTCTCACCGCCGCCGCGGCGCTCGCCGCCCTATTCGGCGCCGCCGGCCCCTTGGCCGCCGACGACTCCGTACCCAAGGACTGGCCGCAGTTCCGCGGTCCGCACCGCGACGGCATCGTCGCCGAAGGACCCACCGGCTGGGGGGACGCGGGTCCCAAGGAGCTGTGGCGGGTTCCCCTCGGCGAAGGCTATTCAGCGGTCAGCGTCGCCGGCGACGCCGTCTTCACGCTCTACGCCGACGCCGACAGCGAGCAGCTCGCCGCTTTCGACCGGACCAGCGGCGCGAAACGGTGGTCGGTCCGGCTGTCGCCCCGTCTCGACACCGCCATGGGCAACGGGCCCCGCTCGACGCCGACGGTGGCCGACGGCCGCGTCTTCGCGCTCAGCGGCACCGGCGTCCTGGTGGCCGTGACCGCGGCGGACGGCAAGGAGCTGTGGCGCCACGACCTGGTCGCGCGCTTCGGCAGCCGGCCGCCGCAGTGGGGCTTCGCCAGCGCACCGCTGATCGACGGCGATCTCTTGCTCATCGAGGTCGGCGGCACCGACGGCGCCTTCGCCGGCCTCGACCCCGCCACAGGCGAGGTGCGCTGGCAGTCCTACGAGCGCGGTGGCGGCTACTCCTCGCCCATCGTCATGACCATCGGCGGTGTCAAGCAGTACGTCTTCGTCCCCACCGCCGCCGACCAGCTGGTCTCGCTGCTCCCAGACGGCACGGTGCACTGGACCCACGAGTGGCACGCCGGGACCATCGCCATGCCCGTGGCGGTCGGCGAGGACGCGGTCTTCGTCTCGGCCTCTAACGACATCGGCGGCATGCTGGTGCGCATCGCGGAAGGCAAGGACGGACCCGTGGTCGAGGAGATCTGGCGGAACCGCGAGATGAAGAACCACTTCTCCTCGTCGGTCGCCTATCAGGGTTTCCTCTACGGCTTCGACGGCGGCACCTTGAAGTGCGTCGACGCCCTGACCGGGGAGCGCCGCTGGGTGCAGCGAGGATTGGGCAAGGGCTCTCTGATCATCGCCGGCAACCGGCTGCTGATCCTCGGGGATAGGGGCCAGCTGGTGCTCGCCGAGCTGCGCTCCGACGAGTACCGCGAGATCGCTCGCGCGCAGGTTCTCGACGGCAAGACCTGGACCGCCCCGGTGCTCGCCGGCTCGCAGCTCTTCGTGCGCAACCAGAGCGAGATGGCGGCCTTCGACCTGGGAGCGTTGGCGCCGGGGGATCGGGCCGCCGCTCCACCGCCGGACACCTCGGCCGAGACGCAGGCGACCGCCGGCGGCGGGGAGGGCTGAGCCATGGATCCGACCACCACCCGCCGGCTGGGTCTCGCGCTGCTCCTCGCCTCGGTGGCGGCTCCGGCGCTCTCCTCTGACGCTGCTCCGACCACCACCGCGGAACAAGTCCTGGCCTGTCACATCGACGCCCTCGGCGGTCGCGCCGCCCTCGATCGCATCCAGGACCTGCGGCTCGAGGGCGACTACACGGCCTTCAGCCAGCCCGCCGGGTTCATCCTCGAGCGCAAGCGCCCCAACCTCTACTTCTTCGATACCAAGGTCCTCGACATGCACGTCATCGACGCCTACGACGGTGAGCGCACGTGGATCTTGAACCCCCTGTTGGGCAACGACTGGCCCATCGAGGCACCGCCGGCGGAGGCCGGCCGCATCCTCGGCCTGGCCTCCTTCGACGGCACCCTCGCGGACGCGGTATCGGCGGGGCACCGGGTCGAGCTCGCCGGGGTCGAGGACTTCGAGGGCACCGAGTCCTACAAGCTGGTCGTCCACCTCACCGGTGGCGGCGAGGAGACCTGGTTCGTCGCCACCGACACCTGCCTCCCGGTCGGTCGCGACGCCGTGACCTCCGACTTCGGCAGCGCGCTTCCGGGGCGCACCTTCTTCTCCGAGTACCGGCCCGTCGGCGGCGTGCAGATCGCTCACCACATCGAGGACGAGTTCGGCATCCGCTTCCGCGTCACCCAGGTGATCCTCAGCGAGGTCAACATCGGCATCAAGGACGAACGCTTCGCCTTCCACCCGCAGCCCGAGATGGAGCCGCTGGCGATGCTCGCCGGCGAGTGGCGGGTGAAGGTCGAGACGCGCCCCGCAGAGCGGGCACCGTGGAACGAGTCGGAGACCACGGCCACCCTGGTGAGCGACTACGCCGGCACCCGCCTCGAGGAGCGGGTGCGCTACAGCGACGGTCTCTTCGACCGGCATGAGCTGCGCACCCTGGGCTATGACCGCGCCCGCAAGCGGTTCGTCCAGACCGTCTTCGACAACGTCACGATGTCGCCGGACCGTCTCGAGGGAGGCTTCGAGACCGGCCAGATCGTGCTCAGCAATGCCGATACGGGCACCGCGGTCTCCGGCGGCGGCGTCACCCAGCTGCGGCGCCACACCTTCCACGATCT
>JAGQSE010000031.1:0-2943 GCA_020439725.1 Acidobacteriota bacterium | reverse complement strand
CCCTCGGCACCGCCCCGAGCTGTGGCCAGGACCGGGCGGTGGTACAATGACGAATCGTTGTATCGGGGCCGCGATGAGGCCTCTCGCTCCCGCCACAGGAGAACCACCGATGCTGATTCGATCGATCCACTCGCTGATCGCGGGAACCTTGCTGATCGCCGCCAGCCTGCCGCTGGCTGCCCAGGACAAGGCTCCGGCCGGCGCTTCGGCGCTCGAAACGGTACGGCATCGCGGATCCCTCATCATGCTCTGCTTCCCCCACCAGGAAAGCACCTTCATCCGCGTCAACACCGAGCGCGGCCCGATGAAACACGACGGCACCGCCGCCGACTTCGAGGGCGTCGACGTCGACATCATGGCGGGCTTCGCCAAGAGCCTGGGTGTCGACCTCGAGGTGAGACCGGCCCTCGGAGACAACGGCATGCCTTCCTACACGGCGGTCTTCGTCTCCCTCGACAAGGGCGAAGGAGACCTCATCGCGAGCTCCTTGACCATCACCGAGGCGCGCAAGGAGCGCGTCGACTTCTCGATCCCCTACCACACCGTGCGACCGCTGATCGTGGTGCGCGAGGACAGCGACATCGCTGGCGTCGGCGACCTGGCAGGCAAGACCGCGGCGGTGCTCAAGGGCTCGAGCCAGGAGGAGCACCTGCGCCGCCTCGGCTTCGACGACGCCCACTTCGCCTACCAGGAGTTCACCCTCGAGAACTACGACGCGGTGCTCTCCGGTCGAGCCGACCTGACCCTCGTCGACTCGGACTCGGCCTACTCCTTCCTCGACAAGACCATGGGTCTCAAGATCGCCTTCGCGATCCCCGACAGCGACGAGAGCTACGGCTTCGCGCTGCCCAAGGGGAGCGACCTCCTCGGCCCCCTCGACGCCTATCTCGAGCAGCTCGAGGCCAGCGGCGAGCTCGCCCGGATCAAGGCCCGCTACCTCTCTCCACCGCCCCCCGGCGCGCCCTGACCCCGGCGAGCGGGCGAGCCCTCCGAGCACCGTCTTGCTACGCGATCACTTCGTGTCCCGGAGGCGGGGCGCGACTCCGGCCGAGGACCTTGCGACCGAGCCGCGGGAGCTGGCGGGGGTGCGCTACACCGCCGCCGCCTGGGATCCACCGGCCCTCGAGCGGTTGGTCTCGGAGCTCGCCGAGACAGGCGCGGCGGCGCTGGCGACTGTCGACGATCGTGCCTTGCTCGACGCCTGGGGACAGACCGTCGAGACCTTTCTCGACCCCGGCTCGGAAGAACGCCGCCGGCTCGACCCCGCCCTCGCCTCGCTGTGCCGGCTGTCGGAGGCCGGGCTCGGCGCCGCCCTCGAGGCGGTCCTGGGCGGCGTCCGGCGCGGACCTGCCGAGCGGCTGCTGGCGGAGGCGCCACCGCGGGCGGTCGGTGCCGCGGCAACTCCGAGCCCGGTGGTCGTCTTCCTGGCCTCGAACCTGCCGGCCCTGGCGGTGCAGCCGCTGCTGCCGGCCCTGCTGCGGCGCCGCCCGGTGCTGCTCAAGTCGCCGTCGGCGGAGCCGCTCTTCGCCCCGGCCTTCGCCGCGGCCCTCGCCGGTCACGAGCCCCGACTCGGCGAGGCCGTCGCCGCCATCACCTGGCGTGGAGGAGACGCCGAGCTCGAAGCGCCACTGCTCGCGGGGGCTGGCAAGATCCTGGCCTATGGCAACGAGACGGGGCTCGCGGACCTCGAGCGACGCTGTCCCGGCCGCCTGGTGGCCTACGGCCCACGCACCAGCCTCGCGGCGCTCGGCGCCGAGGTGCCGCCCCGCGCGGTGGCACCAGGCCTGGCCCGCGACGTGGCGCTCTTCGACCAGCGCGGCTGTCTGTCGATCCAGGCGGTGTACACCACCGGCGACGCCCACGAGCTCGCCGACGCCCTCGCCGAGGAGCTGAGGTCGCTGGCGAGGCGCTGGCCCGCGGGACCGGCCACCCTCGGCGAGCTGGCGGCGGTGCAGCAGGTCCGCCAGGAAGCCGATCTGCGCGGTCTCTACCGTCCACCGCTGGCTCTCGACGCGGGGACGGTGGTGGTCGAGCCCGAGCCCACCTTCCTCGCCTCGCCCGGCCGCCGGACGGTGCGTATCCATCCGCTGCCGCGGCTCCACAACCTGCCGGCGATCCTCGCACCGTGGATCGGCAGGCTCCAGGGCGCCGCCCTCGCCGGAACCGAGGCGCTGGCTCTGCGAAGCGCCTTGGGGAGCCTCGGGCTGTCACGCCTGACCGCGCCGGGGGAGCTGCAATCCCCCGACATCAGCTGGCACAACGGCGGCCGGCATCCCCTCGAAGCCTTGGGCTGACGGCCCCGTCGGATCTCAGGTGGTGACCCGCCGGATCGCGGCCGCCAGCCGACCGGCACTGAACGGCTTGTAGAGCACCGGAGCGGGCAGGTCGTCGCGGAAGACGGGCCCCGTTCCGCCCGAGATGAAGAGCACCCGCAGCTTGGGCTGACGCTCGCGGAGCCGCGCCACCACCTCGACACCGTGGGTCCCCGGTAGGTCGAGGTCCGCGATCACCACCTCGAAGGGCACGGCGCTCGCCGCGAGATGACCCAGCGCCTGTCGGAGGTCGGCCGCCACCATCACCTGGTGGCCCAGCTGCTCGAGGATCTCGGCGGTGGCCAGCTGCACCTCCTGCCGATCCTCGACCAGCAGGATTCGGTACCGATTCCTGGACACCGGCACCTTGGTCGCGGCCGTCACCACCTGGTCCTGCGAGGCCCGCGGCAGGAGAACCGAGAAGGTCGCCCCGAGACCCGGGGAGCTGTCGACGGTGACGACACCGCCGGCCTGGCGCACCACGCCGTACACCGTGGCGAGCCCCAGCCCCGTCCCCTCGCCGCTGTCCTTGGTGCTGAAAAAGGGCTCGAAGATCTTGTCGCGGATCTCCGGCTCGATGCCGTGGCCCGTGTCCGTCACCGAGAGACGGACGTAGGCGCCCTCGGGCAGC
>JAGQSE010000598.1 GCA_020439725.1 Acidobacteriota bacterium | reverse complement strand
CCTTGCGGTCGAGCTTGCCGTTGGCGGTCCAGGGCAACGCCTCGCTGAGCATCAGCGCCGAGGGCACCATGTAGCTCGGCAGCTGCGCCGCCAGGTACGTCTCGATCTCCGCCACCAGGGCGCCGCTCGGCCCCGGAGGAGAGGCCGGCACGGCAAAGGCCACGAGGCGGGTACCCGTGGCGCCCACGACCGCCACCACCGCTGCTTCGCGAACCTCGGGGTGCGCCCCGAGCACCCCTTCGACCTCCCCCAGCTCGACCCGGAAGCCCCGCACCTGGACCTGGGCGTCGTCGCGTCCCAGAAAGTCGAGCCATCCCCCGGCACGCCAGCGAACCCGGTCCCCGGTGCGGTAGAGCCGGCCACCGCGCCCTCCCGAAAGCCCGTCGGGGACGAAGCGCTCGGCGGTGAGCCGCGGGCGTCGGAGATATCCGCGCGCCAACCCGGCGCCGCCCAGCAGGAGCTCGCCACCGACCCCCACCGGCACGGCAGCACCCCGGCGGTCCACCACCGCGAGGAAGACCCCGTCCAGGGCGCGGCCGATCCCCGGCGCCGAGGTCTCGTCGCCGTCTTCGGGTCCCACGACCGGTGGCACCGGCTGCCACGACGCTTCGACGGTGTTCTCGGTCGGTCCGTAGTGGTTGCAGAGCTCGAAAGTAAGGCCCGGCGGCGGCCGCCGGAGCAGACGGTCGCCAGCGGTGTGGATGCGTTCGAGGGGCGCCTGCACCGGCCATGGGAGCGTCAGCAGCGCCTCGGCCATGGGCGTGGCGACGAAGCAGGAGGTGATGCGCTCCTCGAGGAGCCAGCGCTGGAGCTCGCGGGGCGAGCGGCGGACCTCCTCCGAGACCGGGGTGCAGACACAGCCGCCCCCGACCAGCGTCGGCCACAGCTCCCACACCGAGGCGTCGAAGGCGGGGCCCGCGAGCCGTGTGGCCCGATCGCCGGCCCCCACCGGAAACCGGGCGGTGTGCCACGAGAGGAGGTTCGAGAACCCGCCGTGGGTCACCATCACCCCCTTGGGCCGCCCCGTCGAGCCCGAGGTGTAGATGACGTAGGCGAGCTCCGCCGGGTCGGTGGCCCGCGGCGTGGGCGACGTCGATCCACCGTCGAGATCCCCGTTGCGCCAAAGGTCTTCGAGGTCGACGCGGGCGACACCGGGGGTCACGGCCTCGGTGACACCGAGGGCGCGTCCCGTCACCAGCAGCCTGGGCGAAGCATCCTCGAGGACGAACTCGACGCGGGCGTCGGGCCAGGCCGGATCGAGGGGCAGGAAGGCGGCGCCGCGGTCTAGGATCGCCAGGAGCAGTGCGACCTCCACCGGCGAACGCTCGACGAGCACCGCGACGACGTCGCCTCGGCGGACACCGTGTTGCGCAAGGCGCGCGCCGAGGAGGTCGGCGCCGCGCACCAGCTCGCCGTAGGACCAGCGCTCCTCCCCCTGCTCCAACGCCAGCCGCCGAGGCGCCACCGACGCCCGGCGCCGCACCAGCTCGTGGGCCGTCGCACCCGCCGGCAGCCGCCCCAGGTCCGCGGAGGTCGACCACTCGACGAGCAGCTGGTGGCGTTCCGCGGGGGCGAGGAGCCCGAGCTCGTCGAAGCGTCTTTCGGGCTCTGCCACCGCCGCCGTCAGCAAGCGGCCGAGCTGGACGAGGAGCCGCTCGAGGGTGGTGGCGTCGAACAGCGCCGTGCGGTACTCGAGGCTCCCGGCGAGCCCGGCGTCGCGGCGGCGGAGCACCAGGCTCAAGTCGAGGCGTGCCGAGTCCGAGGCGATGGGCTCGACCTCGGTCTCGAGCCCGTCGAGGCGGAGCGGCTCCGCCGGCTGGTTGTGGAGCGAGACCATTACCTGGAAGATCGGGTCCCGAGACAGGTCGCGCTCCGGGTGGAGCTCCTCGACCAGCCGCTCGAAGGGCAGCTCCTGATGGTCGAAGTCTTCGAGGAGGCGGTCGCGGGCGCGGCTCAGCGCCGCCCGGAACCCGGTCGCCCCCGCCAGCTCGAAGCGCAGCGGCAGGGCGTTGACGAAGAAGCCGATCAGGCCCTCGAGGCGGCGGTCGGTGCGACCGGCGACGGGGCTGCCGAGGATCACGTCACGGGCCCCCGACCAACGGGCCAGGAGCATCGCCGTACCCAGGGCCAGCGCCATGAACAGCGTCGCCCCGGAGTCGCGGGCGAGGGCCTCGAGACCCTGGGCCAGCGGCTCCGGGAAGCTCACCGGGAGGGTGCGACCGGCGAGGTCCTGGACCGTCGGCCGCGGCCGGTCGGTGGGCAGGTCGAGGCTCCGCGGGGCAGCCTCGAGACGCTGGCGCCAGTACTCGAGCTGGCGCTCGACGACCCCGCCGGTGAGCCGCCGCCGTTGCCAACGGGCGAAGTCCGGGTATTGCCAAGGCAGCGGCGTCCATGGGGGCTCGGTACCGGCCAGGGCGGCGCCGTAGGCCGCGCCGAGCTCGCGCGCGAAGACCGCCCCGGACCAGCCGTCGAAGACCAGGTGATGGAAGGTCGCCACCAGCGTGTGGTCGGTACCACTGCGGCGCAGCAGCAGACAGCGGAAGAGCGGGCCGGCGGCGAGGTCGAAGGTGCGGCGCGCCTCGGCCACCGTGAGCCGCCGTCCCTCGGCCATGGCCTCGGCTCCGAGGGCTCCGAGGTCGAGCACCGGGGGCCGCACCGGCCGCACCGGGCGGACCACCTGGACCGGCTCGCCGTCGTCGAGGGGCAGCACGGTGCGGAGCGCCTCGTGACGGCCGGCCACCGCCGTGAGGGCCCGGGCAAGGGCCGCGGCGTCGAGCCTCCCCCGGAGGTGGATCGCCAGCGGGATGTTGAAGGTGCTGGTGCCGGGGCGAAGCGTCTCGACGAACCACAGTCGCCGCTGGGCGAAGGAGGCGGGAGCGGCGCCGCCGAGCGGTGGGTCCGGCGCCGGTTCGGTCCCCTCGCCCTGGTCCCTGTGCCCGGGCTCGTCGAGCCGGCGTGCCAGTCCTGCCACCGTCGGATGCTCGAAGATCGCGCGCAGGGCGAGCTCGACGCCCAGCTCGTCGCGGAGCCTCGCCGCCAGCCGCGTGGCGAGGAGCGAGTGACCACCGAGCTCGAAGAAGTCGTCGTCGGCAGCCACCGAGTCGCGCCCCAGGAGATCGGCGAAGACCGCCGCCAGCCGCTGTTCGAGGGCGGTCGCCGGCGGCCGGCCGGCTCCCCGGTCCGTGCCCCACACCGGCGCCGGCAGCTGCTTGCGATCGATCTTCCCCGTCGCGCTCCGGGGCAGGGAGCCCAGCTGCGCGAGGGCCTGCGGCACCATGTACTCGGGCAACCGGGTGCCCAGAGCGCGGCGGAGCGCGGCATCGTCGAGATCGTCGCCGGGCGTTGCCACCCAGTAGCCGGCCAGACGCCGGGTGCCGCCATCGGCGACGTCGACCACCGCCGCCTCCGCCACCCCGGGCACCGCCCGGAGCGCCGCCTCGATGTCGCCCAGCTCGACGCGGAAACCGCGCACCTTGACCTGGCGATCGCGCCGGCCGACGAAATCGAGGGCACCGTCGGTGCGCCAGCGCGCCAGGTCCCCGGAGCGGTAGAGCCGGCCGCCAGCCGCCGGCGAGCGCGGGTCGGGGACGAAGACCTCCGCCGTCGCCGCCGGCCGACCGAGATAGCCCCGGGCCAGACCCGGCCCTCCGATGCACAGCTCCCCCACCACACCCACCGGCACCGGCCGCCAGCGGCGGTCGAGGAGCACCACCCAGGCCCGCGCCGTCGGGAAGCCGATGGGGAGGACGCTCTCGACGGCGCCGCGCCGGCAGCGCCACGAGGTCATCGAGATCGTCGCCTCGGTGGGACCGTAGCGGTTGAGCAGATCGGCCGGGCTGGCGGCGTGGAAGCGTGGCGCGAGCTCCGCGGGTACGGTCTCACCCCCCGTGATCACCGTTCGCAGCCGCTTCACCTCGGCAAACCGGGGTTCCGCCAGCACCGCCTCGAGAAGACCCGGCGGGAAAGACGCCTGGGTGATCCCGGCCGACGCCATGAGCGAGACCAGATAGCCCGGATCCCGCTGCCCGCCGGGCCTCGCCTGCACCACCCGGCCCCCCGCCACCAGCGGGCCGAAGACCTCGGCGATCGAGACGTCGAAGGAGAGCGTGGTCTTCTGCAGAAACGCGTCCTCCGCCGTGAAATCGACCCGCCGGGCGTATTCGAGACGGTTGGCGAGGGCGCGGTGGGTGACCACCACGCCTTTCGGCTGGCCGGTGGAGCCGGAGGTGAAGATCACGTAGGCGGCGCTGGCGGGATCGACGCGAGGGAGAGAGGTCGGCGGGTCGGCGGTGATGTGCGTTGGCGGCAGGGCGGGTTTCAAACCCGCCCCTACCAGGGGGTTCGACAGCGGCACGTCGGCGGCAGGGCGCGTTGGCGGCAGGGCGGGTTTCAAACCCGCCCCTACCAGGGGGTTCGACAGCGGTGGTTCGTTTCCAG
>JAGQSE010000597.1 GCA_020439725.1 Acidobacteriota bacterium | reverse complement strand
ACCCGGCGAGGTCAGCCATGGGAGTGCTCTCCCGGGGCGTGTTCGTGTCGATGCTCGTGCCCATGGTCGTGACCATGGGCCGCCAGCACGCGGTGCGGCACGCCGTGAGCGATGAGGTCCACGGGGCAGCCGTAGGTCTCCTGAAGCACGTCGGAGGTCAGCTCGCCGTCGCCGTGGTAGGTGACGCGGTGGTTGACACAGGCGATGTTCTTGACCTCCCGGGCCACCGCTGCCGGGTCGTGGGTCACCAGGACCACGGGCATGCGCTCGGAGAGCTCGAGGAGGAGCTCGCGGACGACGCCCCGCGAGTCGAGGTCGAGGGAGGCCAGGGGCTCGTCGAGGAGCATCGCCTCGGGCTCGCCGGCCAGGGCGCGGGCGATGAGCAGCCGCTGGATCTGGCCTCCGGAAAGGTCCGACGCGAGGTCGTGGGCGCGATGCTCGAGCCGGACCGCCGCCAGCCCCCGCCGCGCCGCCTCGTGGTCTTCCGGGCGATAGCGGCGGCCGAGACCCCGGCGGGCGAGACGGCCCATGAGTGCGACGTCCTCGACGCGCAGCGGCACGCCGGGCTCGAAGCTCGAATACTGCGGCACATAGCCCAGCCGCCGACGGCCGTGGGGCAGGTTCGAGATCACCTGGCCGCGCCAGGGCTCGACCAGGCCGAGAAAGACCCGCAGCAATGTGGTCTTGCCGCCGCCGTTGGGACCGAGGATCGCCAGGTAGTCGCGGGGCCCGATCGCGAGATCGACGTCCTCGAGCACCGGGGTGCCGTCGTAGCCGGCGGTGACGCCGCGGAGTGCCAGGGCGGGCGCTTCGGCGGTGGGCTCAGGGCGGGTGCTCGGTTCATTCATGGTGGCATCCTCCGGCGATCAGCGTCGCCGCCTGGCGGAGCGTGTCCTCGACGTCGGGGGCCAGGGGATCGAGCTCGGCGGTGTCGGCGCCAAGGCTCCGGGCCACCGACAGCACTCGCGCCGCGGGCCGTCCGGGGCGGACCAGGAGGCGACGGACACCGGCGGCGCGGGCTGCCTCGACGGTCCGGGTCAGGGTCGCTGGTCCCGGGTCCTTGCCCTCGTGCTCGATGGCCAGCTGCTCGAGGCCGTAGTGCTCGGCGAAGGCGCCCCAGGCCGGGTGGTCGACGAGGAAGGTGCGGCAGCCGCCGGTCTCGAGGATTTCGCGGAGCTCGGTGTCGAGGCGGGTGAAGCGCCGGACCTCGGTGGCGGCACGTTGTCGGTAGCCCTTGGCACCGGCAGGGTCGAGCTCGGAGAGTCGCTCGCCGAGAACCCGGGAGGCGGCCACGAGCACCGGCGGGGAAAGCCACGGGTGCGGGTCCTTGGCCTCATCGGAGGTGGAGACCAGCTCCTCGACGCTGAGCGTCTCGAGCGGCACCCGGCGCTGGGCGGCGGGAACCAGCAGCCGCTGCTCGAAGACGAAGGAGGGGTGGCCGACGCGGAGCAGCAGACGGGCCTCGGACAGGGTGCGGAGGTCGCCGGGGCTGGGCTCGTAGTCGTGGGGCGAGCGTCCCGGCGGGATCAACACCCGCACCGACCAGCGGTTGCCGGCGACGTCGGCGAGGAGCGTGCCGAGGGGGGCGACGGTGGCCGCGGCGACGGGCGGTGGGCTCGCCGCCGGGGAGCTGGCACCGGGAGCCTCGGCGGTGCAGGCGGCGAGGAGCGTCAGCGCGCCGGCGAGGCCGGGCGCCAGGAGGTGTCGTACGCGCATGGCTTGGAGCGACGCCCGCGGGGACGTCACGGCGCGATGATACTAGAAATACTAGAAACTCGTTATCATTTAGCGCCCGTCGCGCCGGCCCGCTCCGATGGCCCGCTCCGTGGGCCCGC
This sequence comes from Acidobacteriota bacterium, assembly GCA_020439725.1. Classification (GTDB taxonomy): domain Bacteria; phylum Acidobacteriota; class Thermoanaerobaculia; order Multivoradales; family JAHZIX01; genus JAGQSE01. The sequence continues at coordinate 195 of JAGQSE010000597.1, read as the reverse complement.
TCAGTCGGCGGCGCGGGCCGCGTCGGCGAAGCGCCGGACCACCTCGCCGGCGGGCTCGACGCGGTGGACTCCCGCGACGCTCTTGCCCGCCTGCAGGTAGTCCTTGTACGAGAACGAACGTAGCGACGAGCGCTTGAGCTTCCACAACGAGCGCAGCGCGTAGATCGTCCGCATCCAATGCTTGGTGCGCCGCCC
>JAGQSE010000596.1 GCA_020439725.1 Acidobacteriota bacterium | reverse complement strand
TGGTCACAAGGGGCGACCTGTGGCTTCTCGCCGGGCTCGACGCGCTGACGCTGGCGCTCCTCGCGATCTTCTACAAGGAGCTCGTGGCGACCACCTTCGACGAAACCTTCGCCGCGGTCCAGGGGGTGCCGGTGCGCTGGCTCTCGACGCTGCTGCTGGTGCTGGTGGGCGCCGCGGTGGTCACCCTGTTACCCGTGGTCGGCCTGCTCCTGGTGCTCGCCCAGCTGACCATCCCGCCGCTCATCGGGCTCGAGCTGTGCCGGAGCCTCCGCGGCATCCTGCTCACCGCCATCGGTGCCGGGCTCGCCGTGACCCTTGGCGGGTTGTGGCTCTCCTATCTTTGGGACGCGCCGTCGGGCCCCTGCATCATCGTCCTCGGTGCCCTCGCCCTGCTCCTCGTCCGTGGCTCGACCCACTGGCGCCGTCGGCGAGCCCGCGCTGCCAGCTCCTGAAACACCGCCTGAAACCGAAGCCATCGCAGCGGCCCCCTGCCACCTTGCGGGAGCTGGTGTAGGCTGAGCGGATCCCTCGCCCGGGCCATGGTTCGGACGAGCGCTTGGAACGTCGATGATGGAGCTGCTCTACCGTTTCGCCCTCGAAAGCGCGCGCACCCTCGTGCTCGCGGCGCCCTTCCTGCTCTTCGGGCTGCTCGCCGCGGGGTTGCTCCACGTGCTCCTGCCCGAACGCCTCATCGCCCGCTGGATGGGTCGCAGGGGCATGAGCGGCGTGCTCCTCGCCGCCCTCGTCGGGGTGCCGCTGCCGGTGTGCAGCTGCGGCGTCGTGCCGATCACCGTCGAGCTGCGGCGCAAAGGGGCGAGCCAGCCGGCGAGCCTGTCCTTCCTGACCACCACCCCCGAGTCGAGCGTCGATTCGATCCTCCTGACCTGGGGGCTCATGGGGCCGGTGATGGCCATCGCCCGCCCCGTCGCCGCCTTCGCCTCGGCGGTGCTCGGTGGCGCGCTTGCCCTCGTCGCTCTCCCCGAAACGGATTCCCGGGAGCTGCCCGGCGCCTCCGCCGACGCTTGCTGTGGGAGCTGCGCCGCCGAGCCGACCGCCGAACCAGGCACCCGGACCGAGCCCCAAGGCCCGTGGCGGCGTGTCCTCCGGCCGGCGCTGCGCTATGGCTTCGTCGAGCTCCTCGACGACCTGGCCTTTTGGCTGGTGCTCGGCATCCTCGCCGCCGGCGCGGTGGCGGCGCTCCTGCCCACGGACCTCGGTGCCCTCGGTCTCGGCGGTGGTCTCGAGCCGATGCTGCTGGCGTTGGTGGTGGGTGTCCCGATCTATCTCTGCGCCTCGGCCAGCACACCCCTGGCGGCGGCGCTCCTCGCCAAGGGTCTCGGCCCCGGGGCGGCCCTGGTCTTCCTGCTGGCGGGACCCGCCACCAACGTCGCGACCCTCGTGCTCCTGGTGCGGACCTTTGGCCGACGCTTCGTCGCGATCTATTTGGCGAGCGTCGTCGCCGGCGCGCTGGCCGCCGGGCTCGCCTTGGAGGCTCTGGTCGGACGCTTCGGCTGGCGGGTCGACGCCCCGTTGACCACCGCTCCGAGCGAGCCCCTCGAGCTCCTCGCCGTCGCCTGCGGCGTCGTCCTGGCGCTGCTCCTCGCCTGGCGCCTGGCTCGCGGCGGCCTGGCGTCGGGCTGGTCCGAGCTCAAGGCCGGGTTCCGGGGCATCGCCGGCGGTCAACACACGCACTGAGCCCCCGCCGGCGCCGCGACCGCTGGGATATCCTGTCGTCACGCCCGACGCCTCGCCCCGATCACGACCGGAGGACCCGTGAGCCTCGAAACCCGCCGTTTCCGTGCCACCGCGTATCACCGTCAGAGCGACGAGGTGCTATTCACCGAGACCCACGAGGAGACCTGGAACGACGGGCACCCGGTGTCGTCGGAGGTCCTCTACCACCACCCCGACGGCGAGGTCTTCGCACGCAAATGGGTCGAGTACGGCAACGATCCGTGCGTCCCGAGCTTTGAGCTCGATGACTTCCGCGACGGCTACAAGGAGGGTGCGAGCGCGGTCGACGACGGTGTCGAGCTGTTCTGCCGGAAACGCAAGGACGAGCCCACCGAGCACCGGCGCATCGAGGTCGACGACGAGACCGCCATCGACGAGGGATCGCATCACCTGGTCCTCGCCCACTGGGACCGGCTGGCCACCGGCAAGACCGTCGAGCTCGACTTCGCGGTGCCCTACCGCCGCGAGGTCTTCGGCTTTCGCCTGGTCCCCGAGCGCGCCGAGCCGGTGGCGGGGCGACCGGTCCTGGGGCTACGGCTCGAGGTGGCGAGCCGTCTGCTGCGCTTCCTCGTCGACCCGGTGCACCTGGTCTACGACCGCGAAACGCGCCGCCTCCTGACCTTCGAAGGCATCACCGGCATCAACGACGCGGACGGCCACAGCCACCGCGCCCGCATCGTCTTCGAATACCCCGACGACACGCCTTCCTGAGCGCAGCGCCTCAGCGCGCGCCCAGCGCCAGCCGCGCGAGCACCGGGTCGTGGTCGCTGGCCGCTTCGGAGGCCGGGTAGTCCGCATTGGCGTGGACCAGGTCGATCTCCGCCCCCCGGGCCAGGCTCGGGCTGACCAGGAAGTTGTCGAGGATCTGCGAGTTGCCGATGTAGTTGTAGGTGTAGCGGTCCTCGAGGGGCACCCGCGCGACCAGGTTCTCGAGACCGGCGCCCTCGAGCACGTGGACCGGCGAGCGGAAGTCGTGCTCGTTGAGATCACCCAGGACGATCACCGCCGCCTCCGGATCCACCACCAGGATCTGGCGCACGAACGCGGCGATCACCTTCGCCTGCTCGGCACGCTGGACCTCGGTGCCCTGGACCGGCGGCTGACGCTCGCCATACAGCCGATCGTCGCCCCGCTTCGACTTCAAGTGGTTGTCGACCAGGAAGATGCGGTGCCCCTCGAAGACCATCTCCGCCGCCAGCGACTTGCGGTTGCCTTCCCAGCCGCGGGTCTCGTCCCCGGCGAAGGCGGGCGCGGTGGGCGAGATTCGGCCCGGGCTGAGCGTCAGGTGCGGGCCGTCGGCCCCCTCGACCACCTCGGTGGCGTCGAGGGCGGCGGCCGCGCCACGATCGACGAAGCTCACCCGCGCCGGGTTGAACAGGTAGGCGACGCGGATGTTGCCGCCGGGCTGACCGCCGTCGGCGTTGTCCACCGGGTCGACCTGCCGGAACTCGTACCGCGGCCCCCCGGCGGCGACCACCGCGTCGATCAACCGGCCGAGGGTGCCCGCGGCGGTGACCAGACCGTCGTCCACCGCACCGTCGTCGTCCTGGATCTCCTGGAGACCGAGCACGTCGGGGGCGCCGAGATCCTTGACGATGGTCCGCGCCAACCGGTCGAAATGCTGCTGCGGATCGCGGGCGTCGAGGTTCAGGACGTTGTAGCTGGCGAC
>JAGQSE010000595.1 GCA_020439725.1 Acidobacteriota bacterium | reverse complement strand
CATTCTACGGGCCCTCGTCCCGGGCCGCTCGCCGGCGGCCCTACCGGTGTTCTGGCAGAGGTCGGTGACCCGGGTGCCGGGGCCGTCCGCCCTGGTATCTTCGCCCCATGGCGACGACACCCATGACGACCCTGTCCGATCAGGAGCTCCTGGCCCGGCTGGTGGCCTTCGACACGACCAGCCATCGCTCGAACCTCGAGCTGGTGGACTTCCTCTGCGACTACCTCGACCTGCCCGGGGTCGAGCTGGTGCGCAACGCCTCGCCGGACGGCGACAAGGCGAACCTGGTGGTCTTCGCCGGCCCGCCGGTGGACCCCGCCAGCCGCGACGGGCTGACCCTCTCGGGCCACATGGACGTGGTGCCGGCCCTCGAGCCCGAGTGGCGGAGCGACCCTTTCACTCTCCTCGACACGGGGGAGACGCTCATCGCCCGCGGCTCCTCGGACATGAAGGGCTTCGTGGCGCTGGCGGCGAACCGGCTGCGCGCCACGGCGGCCTCGCTCCGCCGGCCGCTGGTCCTGGTCTTCACCTATGACGAGGAGGTGGGCACCGTCGGAGCGCACCACCTCCGCGACACCTGGCCCACCGACCGCCCCTTGCCCCGCCGCACGGTGATCGGCGAGCCGACCTCGCTCCGCGTGGTCCGCATGCACAAGGGGCACCTCAAGATGCGCGTCACCTTCGACGGCGTGCCGGCCCACAGCGGCTACCCGCACCTGGGGATCAACGCCATCGAGCCCGCCGGCGCGGCCATCGTCGCGCTCACCGAGCTTCGTCGCCAGCTCGAGAGCGAGCGGCCGGGCCACCACGAGTTCTTCCCCGAGGTGCCCTATGTGGCGCTCAACGTGGCGATGATCTCCGGTGGGGTAGCGGTCAACGTGGTGCCCGAGCGTTGCACGCTCGAGATCGGCGCCCGTGTGCTGCCGGGGATGGACTCGCGCCAGGTGGTCGAGCGGATCCGCGGCGCGGTGGCGGCGGTGACCGACGCCAAGCGCTGTCACGTCGAGCTGCGCGGCGACAGCCCGCCGATGCTCGTCGGCGAGGACGCGCCGATTTGCCACCACCTGTGCTCGATGATCGGGCAGACCGAGACCCATAGCGCCTCGTACGCCACCGACGCCGGCTGGTTGCAGCAGCTCGATCTCGATTGCGTGATCTTCGGTCCGGGGTCCATCGAGGTGGCGCACAAGCCCAACGAGTGGATGCCCAAGGCGGAAATGGTGCGCGGCGGTGAGCTCCTCGATCGCCTGATCACCGATCTGTGCACCGCGGAGGGCGCGGCGTGAGCGACCTGGGCGATCCTCAGCGGACGGTGATCGAGGCCGATTGGACGTGGACCGGGGAACGCTTCGAGAGCGGGCTGCGGCTCGAGATCGACGGCGACCGGATCACGCGGGTCAGCCGGCAGCTGCGGGACCCGGACCGGAGGTTCGCGGGGCGCGCCCTGCTCCCGGGCTTCGTCAACGCGCACTCCCACGCCTTTCAACGGGGGCTCCGGGGGCGGGGCGAGACGTTTCCGGAGGACGCCGGGAGCTTCTGGACCTGGCGGCGGGCGATGTACGGCCTGGTCGCCGAGCTCGACCGGCCGCGGCTCCACCGGCTGTGCCTGCAGGCGTTCCGCGAGATGCTGGCCGCCGGCATCACGGCGGTGGGGGAGTTCCACTACCTGCACCACGACGACGCCGGGGCGTCGGACTTCGCTTTCGACGAGACGGTCCTGGCGGCGGCCCACGAGGCGGGCATCCGCATCGTCCTGCTCGAGACCTTCTACGCCCACGGCGGCCCCGACCAGCCTCTCGAAGGCGCCCAACGGCGCTTCCGCATCGATGACCCGGAGGTCTACTGGCGGCAGATGGACCGTCTCGCGGCGCGGCTCGATGCGCCGACCCAGAGCCTAGGGGCGGTGGCCCACAGCCTGCGGGCAGTGGATCCGGGGGTCGTCGACGAGCTCTACCGCGAGGCGCGGCGGCGCAAGCTGGTGTTCCATCTCCACGCCGAGGAGCAACGCCAGGAGGTCGACGCGGTGGTGGCGGCCTGGGGCCGGCGGCCCGTCGAGCTGCTGGTCGAGCGGCTCGACCTGGGACCCGACCTGACCGCGGTCCACTGCACGCACACGCCCGCAGCGCACTTGAGGGCCTTCGCCCGCGCCGGCGCCAACGCCTGTCTGTGCCCGCTCACCGAGGCGAATCTCGGCGACGGGTTGTGCGATCTGCCGGCGCTCCTCGAGGCCGGTGGCCACCTGTGTCTGGGGAGCGATTCGAACGCGCGGATCTCGATGCTCGAGGAGATGCGCTGGCTCGAATACGGCCAGCGTTTGAAGAGTGAGAGCCGCGGTGTGCTCCGCGGACCGCGCGGCGAGGTCGCGCCGCTGCTGCTTCGCGCCGCCACCGAAGGCGGCGCCCGCGCGCTCGGTCTCGACGCCGGGCGCCTCGAACCGGGCACACTGGCGGACCTGGTGCTGGTCGATCTCGACGCGCCCGCCCTCGCCGGCTGGCAGCCCGCCACTCTCGCCGC
>JAGQSE010000594.1 GCA_020439725.1 Acidobacteriota bacterium | reverse complement strand
GAGGAGGTGACGACCCGGGCCGAGCAGGTGCTGGCGAACCTCGAATCTCAGGAGTACGACTTCGCCGGCCGGCCGCGGCTGGCGCGTGGCGAGGACGCCCCCAAGCCGCCGCCGACCTCGCAGATGGCGTTGTTCACACCGCCGGAGCAGGTGGTAGCCGAGCTGCTTCGGGAGGTCGATCTGGAACAGCTGACCCCGCTCGCGGCCCTCAACCTGCTCGCCAGTCTCAAGCAACGGCTGGGCTGAGCAGGCGTCCGATCGGGCGCTGGGGCACCGGTCTCCGGACACCGAGCCCAGGGGCCGGGCTGGTCCTGCCGGGGAATTCGAGGAGTGACGAGGGAAGCGAGGGGAGTGGAGGTCGAAGCCGGGCCGGGGAGCTCCCCGGCCCGTCGGCGCCGGCGAGGGAATCAGAACGGGATGTCGTCGTCGTCGGGCTCGCCGCCGTACTCGTCACCATAGGACGGACCCGAGTAGGACGAGGAGGAGCCGCCGGAGCTGCTGCCACCGCCGCCTTCTCCCCGGGTGCCGAGCATCTGGAAGTTCTCCACCACGACCTCGGTCTTGTACTTCTTGTCGCCGGTCTGGCGGTCTTCCCAAGAGCGGGTCTGGAGACGACCCTCGACATAGACCTGCTTGCCCTTGCTCAGGTATTGGCCGGCGACTTCGGCCTGTCGACCCCAGCAGACGATGTTGTGCCACTCGGTCTGCTCCTGGCGGTTGCCATCGCGATCCCGCCAGCGGCGTGACGTGGCGAGGGAGAAGCTGGCGACGGTCTGCCCCGAGGGAGTGGTCCGCACCTCGGGGTCGCGGCCCAGGTTGCCGATGAGGATGACTTTGTTGACCATGGAGTGGTTCTCCTACTAGTTTGAATGGGCGAAGGTATCACAGTCCCCGGGGCGCGCTACGTCGCTCCGCGAGGGGACGGGACGGCCGTCCACCCCCTAGAGACGACAACGATGCGATTGATCTTGCAACGGGTGAAAGAAGCTCGGGTTCGGGTCGAGGACCAGGTGGTGGGCCGGGTCGGCCGCGGCCTCCTGGTGTTCGCCGGCGTCGTGATCGGCGATGGTACCGAGCAGGTCGACGCGGCGGTGGAGAAGCTGGCGCGGTTGCGGGTCTTCGAGGACGAAGCGGGCAAGATGAACCTCGATGCGGCCGCCGCCGGTGCCGGCTTCCTCGTCGTTTCGCAGTTCACCCTCGCGGCGTCCCTCGACCGCGGCCGGCGACCGTCCTTCGATCGGGCCGCTCCCCCGGCGGTGGCTGCGCCTCTCATCGATCGGCTGGTGACCGGACTCCGCGAACGAGGCTTCGCGGTCGAGGAGGGAAGCTTCGGAGCCCACATGGCGGTGGAGCTGATCAACGACGGTCCGGTGACCTTCGTTCTCGATCTGGAGCCCTGAGGAGGGTCGACGTCGGAGCCCGACGAGCGGTGCCGTTTCTCGACGAGGGGGGTTCCGCCGCGACCAACTTGCGGGGGGCGGGAAGAGCGGCGGCGCGAGAGCGCCTCAGAGGTCCTTGAGCTCTTTCCCCGGCTTGAAGCGGACGGTCTTGCCCGGAGAGATGGCGACTTCGACGCCGGTCTTGGGATTGCGGCCGACGCCCTTCTTGCGATCTCGGACCTGAAAGACACCGAAACCGCGCAGCTCGATTCGCTTGCCGGCGGAGAGGGCCTGCTTCATGGCTTCGATGATGGTATCGACGGCTTGCGCCGCCTTGACCCGAGACACCTCGGAGTTCTTGGCGACTTCGTTGACGATATCGGCCTTGATCATTGGAGCTCCAGAACGGCGGGGAGTCTACCAGCGGGCCCACCCACCGTGTCAAACCTCGGACGCGCTCGCGGAGCGCTGCTTCTTCCTTCGTAAGATACACGATTCAAACGCCTTCGCGGCTTCTTCGGAAAGCCATTGGAGCGTCGCCAGGCCGCCGACGCCACCTTCTTTGCGCAACCCTTCTCCATAAAGAAACGTGACCGTTCTTTGACCCAGGCGCACCGGGACGAGCCAGGACGGCGGGATCTCGTCGCCGCCGCGACGGTGCCAGCAAGCGAGGAAGCGGTGGTGGGCCGGGAGCTGCGCCAAGGGACCGACGACGAAGGGGCTTCCCAGGTGCAGGTTGAGGAACGCCGAAGGCTCCTCGAAATCGAGCTCGAAGACGGCGAAGAGACGCTCGTCGAAACCGAGGCCGGTGCCCAGCCAGCCGCGGACGCCACCGCCGTGGGCCTTGAGCAGCGCGCCCCGTTGAAAGCGTCCGCGCAGGCTCTCGAGGAGCTCTTCGCCGATGGCGTCCAGATCGGCCCGCCGGGCGAGGCGACCGCGCAGGCCCTCACCGGCCCGGTCTTCGCGGATCTCGGAGCTTTCGAGGGCGGCCCTCTCCTCGTCGGTGAGGCTCATGGTCGGGGGTTCGGGATAGTCGAAGGGCGCCCGCGCCGTGGCCTTGGGCTCCGGTTCCTCGGCGACCGCTGACGGTGTCTCGGCGGCTGGCGAGGCGGTCGGAGGTAGTTGAGCTGCGACGGCCTCGGGGGCTGGAGCGGCAGGAGCGGACGGACCGGAGGTGCGCGCGCGAGGACCGGGTTCGGTCGGCTCCTCGTCGCTTGCGGGAGTCGCTTCCGGGGCCGTCGGCCGCGGTCTGAAGGGCAGCGGCGCCGGGTCTTCCCACATCGTCAGGGCGTCCTCCGCCGCCACCGAAGAATGGGGCAGGGGAGGAGGAAGCTCGGGTAGGTCGGGCAGGGCCGCGTCGAGCTTCGCCGGGGCGGCGGCGAGGGGGCCGCCGGGTACGGCAGCGGTGCGCGGTGCTTCGAACCGCACTGAGGACCTCGAGGTCGGAGCCGTCCGCCGACCGTTGACAGCCGGCGACGAGATTCCGGTGCCGGTGCGGTTCTGGCCGCTGCTCCACAGGTAGCGACTGCGGTTGAGGCGGTCGAGGAGCCGCGCATACCGCGCGGGGCATTCCTCGCCGTAGTAGCTCTCGAGAGCTTCGAGGATCCGCGCCTCCGACGCGACGTGCACCTGGATCCGTTTGCCCGACGCGAAGGAGAGCTCGTCCTGGAGGGCCAAGTCCTCGGTGTCGGCGAGGGCCACCGACAGGCGGTTGCCGGTCAGACGGAAGGGTACCGCCTGGGCGCGCACGGCGAGCTTGGCGGGGATCAGTGCGATGACCTCCGCGGGGACGTTCTTGAGATCCTCGGGGAGCGCCGCGGGGACGCCCATCTGCTCCGCCAGCGCCTCGACCAGCTGGTTCTCCGAGGTGGCGTCGATCTCGAGCAGGCAGGATCCCAGGCGCCCAGGGATTTGCCGCTGGATCGCCAGGGCCCGGTTGAGCTGCGAGCGGTCGATCCATCCCCGGTGCAACAGGATCTCGCCCAGGTCGTACTTCTTCACCTTGTTTCCACCTTGCTCCATGCCTCCGAGCGGTTGCCCACCGGCGCTCCGAAGCTCGCCGCGGAGCGCCGCCGCCGCCGTCTCAAGCATAGCCTAAGTCCTTGCCGAGACGTCGGTTAGTGTGGTGTATCGGATTATAGAAATGCCTCTTGGTGTTGTAAAGCTCGCCGGTTGTCGGGCTCCTTCGTGCCTGCTATCGTCAGCGGATGAGCCGAAGCCATCTCGTCGCTCCTACAGTCCTCCTCTTGCTCAGCTCGCTGCTTCTCGCCGCTCCGGCCGCCGAGGCCGCCAAGAGCGCCACCGGTGCGGATACGGCCCAGGCGTCGTTGGCCTTCGCCGTGGCCAAAATGCTCGCGGACGAGGGCTCCTTCCGGGAGGCCCTCGAGTCCTTCGAACAGGCTGTCGAGCTGGCTCCCGACGACCCCTACGTCCGCGCTTCGTACACCGAGCTGCTGGCGCGTCTGGCGCAGCTCTCCCGCTCGCCGCGCTATCGCCAACAGCAGCTGCGCCGGGCGGTCGACCAGGCGGAGGCGGCCCATCGTCTGGCACCGGACGATCCGGACATCCTGCGCGTCGTGGCACAGACCTACCTCACCGTCGCGGAGACCGACCCCCAGGACACCGCGTCCCTCGAGGCGGCGCGGCAGATCTTCGACCGGGTGCGCGAGCTGGCTCCCGGTGACGTTTCGGTCCGCTTGACCCTCGGTCAGATCTTGCTCTTCCAAGGCCAGACCGATGACGCCATCGCCATGTTCCGCGAGGCCGTGGCGGTCAGCCCCGAGAACGCGCGGGCCTATGGCTTCCTGGTCGAAGCCCTCAAGAACGCCGGCCGCCAGGACGAGGCCGAGCAGGTCTATCGCGACATCCTGGCCTTCGACCCGACCGCCGAGGACGCGCGGATCTCGCTGGCGGAGCTGGTCGGCGAGTCCGGAGACCATCGCGGTGCCATCGAGGTCCTGCGCGGCGGCACCCCTGAATTCCTGGCGTCGGCGCGGGTGCGGCAGATGCTGGCGGTCCAGCTCTTCCTCTCGGGACAGATGGCCGCCTCGCTGGCGGAGCTCGACGGCGCCATCTCGAGCGGCGGCGAGACCCCCGCCCTCGGCCGCCTGCGAGCGTTGGTGCTCAACGCCCAGGGGCGCAACGAGGAAGCGGCGTCGCAGCTCCGGCGACTCCTCGTCGAATCACCCGAGGACGCCGACGTGGCGCTCACCCTGGCGCGGGTGTTGGTCCGTCTCGACCGCCTCGACGAGGCGACGGAGGTCTTGTCGCAGACCGTCGCCCGGCTCGAGGGATCCGAGGCGGGAGGCGCCGAAGGGCTCCGGCTCGAATGGGCCGAGATGTTGATGAACGGACAGCGATGGGCGAAGGCCCTCGACGTCGTCGAGCCCCTCGAGAAGGCCAGCGCTCCCCAGTTGCGGTTGGCCGCCGAGCTCCTGGCGGCGGAGTCGCTGGTCCAGCTCGAGCGGGGCGACGAGGCCCTCGAGCTGCTGTCACGGTCGGAGGCCGAGGACCCGGCCGCCATCGCCAAGCGTGCGGAGCTCCTGCTGCGCCTTGATCGTCCCGACGAAGCCCAGGCGCTGCTCGACAAGCTGCGGGGCGAGGGCGACGAGACCTCGGCCTTGGCGGCGGCGATGGTCTACCAGCGTCTCGAGCGCTACTCGGACACGGAAGCCCTCATCGAGAGCTACCTCGACGGTCATCCGGCGACCCCGCGACTGCTTTATCTGATCGGCTCGGCCTGCGAGCGCGAGGGCAAGATCGACGCCGCGGTGAGCTGGTTCCGCAAGCTCCTCGAGATGGACCCGGACTTTTCCGACGCGCTCAACTATCTCGGCTATATGTGGGCCGAACGCGGCGAGAACCTCGACGAGGCGCGGACGATGATCGAGCGCGCCGTCGAGCTCGAGCCTGACAATGGAGCCTTCATCGACTCCCTCGGTTGGGTCTACTACCAGCTCGGTCGCTACCCGGAGGCGTTGACCCAGCTCGAACGGGCGGTGCAGCTGGTGCCGGACGACGGAACCGTCCTCGAACACCTCGCAGACGCCTATCGGGCCGTCGGGCGGGTCGACGACGCCAAGAAGACCTACGAGCGAGCCCTCGGAGCCGCCGACGTCGAGACCGACCGCGTCCGCGCGAAGCTCGGCGATCTCGGCGCCGAGTCCAACCCCTGATGCACAGCCGCACCGCCCTAGGATGGCGGAGGGTGACGGCCCGAGCGCTCCTGACGGGCCTGCTCGTCGTCGGTTGCGCGGCACCCCGGCCGGCGCCCACGGTGACGCCGCCGGTGGTGCCGACGACCCCGGAAGCGCCGGCGGTGTCGCCGGGGAGCGACCTTCCCGCCCCTTTGAGCATTCCGCCGGACGAGCTCGAAACGCAGAGCCTCTTCCGCTTCCAGGTCGCGGGACCCGACGTCGACGCCGGGTTCCGGCTGACCTTGCGGCTCGAGAACCGCGACCGCTTCCAGCTGCAGGCCGTGGACCCCGTAGGGCGCGCCCTGTGGACCCTCGACGCCGACGGCGATGCGGTGCTCTGGCTCGAGCACCGCGACCGCCGGGTATGCCGCTTCGATCGCGACATCGAGCTACCGGGACTGTCCATGGGGGAGTTCCCGGTGGCGGCGCTGCCGGCGCTCCTCCTCGGCGGGCTCCCCGTGCGTCCCGGGGCGCCGCCGCGGGTCCAGGTGGAGGGGGATGCCAGGCACCTCGACCTGCTCGACGACGGCGGGCGCCACTGGACCGCCACCTACCGCGCCGGCAAGCTGCTGCGCTGGACGCTGTGGCGGGGCGCGGTTCCCGGCGTCGGCGACCCCGCCGCGCAGCTCCGTCGGGACCCGCCCTGGTGGATCCTCGTCGACCGCCGCCAAGACCTCGAGATCCGCTGGCGGCGGGTGGTGCGGGAAGCTCTCGCCGCGCCGCCGTCGACCCCCGAGATTCCCGAGGGCTACGGCGCCGAGGGCTGTCCGTCAGCGATTTGACTTCAACCGCCCGCCCCTCTAGCATTCCGCCCCGGTGTGCCGTGCGGTCGGCGGGTTCCTGTTCACACCGACGGCTCCCGCCCCGCTGCCAGCGTCACGGACGGATCCGCGGTTATAATGCCGCCGTCCTGACGATGTGACGATGGTTTGGCGGTTCGGTGCGGCGCACGGCGGCCGGTGGAAGCCCCTGGCGGTCTGCTGTGTGAAGTGCCCCCGTTCGTTGACCGGTGGTCGGCGTCGACCCGGCGAGCTCCGTGCCGGCGGGTCGGCCTCGGAACCGTAGTAGGGAAGGCACAGATGGAGATCACAGAGGTCAAGGTCTTTCCGGTCCAGGAGGAGAAGCTCAAGGCCTTCGTGTCGGTGGTGTTCGACCATTGCTTCATGGTCAACGACATCAAGGTCATTCAGGGACGCGACGGCTTGTTCATCAGCATGCCGAGCCGGCGCAAGAAGAACGGAGAGTTCAAGGACGTCGCGCATCCGCTCAACAACGATTGCCGGCGGATGATCGAGTCCCGGATCCTCGAC
>JAGQSE010000030.1 GCA_020439725.1 Acidobacteriota bacterium | reverse complement strand
GTGTACTGGATCAGGTCGTTGGTGCCGATCGAGAAGAAGTCGACCTCGCGAGCCAGCAGATCGGCGATCATCGCCGCCGCCGGTACCTCGATCATGACGCCGAGCTTGAAGTCCCGGCGGCACGGCTTGCCCTCCGCCTCGAGCTCGCTCAGGATGCCGTCGGCGAAGCGGCGGAAGGCGCGGACCTCCTCCACCGAGGTGATCATCGGCAGCATCACCCAGACGTCGTACTCATGGGCGGCGCGAAAGACCGCGCGCAGCTGAGTGCGGAAGATCGCCGGCCGGGCCATGGTCAGGCGGATGCCGCGAATTCCCAGGACCGGGTTCTCCTCGTCGCTTTCCATCATCTCGCGCGCCAGCTTGCGACCACCCAGGTCGTAGGTACGGAGGATCAGCGGGTGCGGAGCGACGGCGCCGGCGAGGCGGAGGTAGGTCGACAGGTGGTCCTCCTCGGTGGGCATCGCCGGGCTCTTCTCGATATAGAGGAACTCGCTGCGGTAGAGACCGATGCCCGCGGCGCCGACGGCCACGGTGTCATCGATCTCCTCGGGCAGGTCGATGTTGGCCATCAACTCGATGCGCTGACCGTCGAGGGTGACGGTCTCGAGATGGCGGGTGCTGAGCAGCTGGCGGTCTCTTTGAGCGAGCTCGACCTGGCGACGCCGGTACTCGGCGAGGGTTGCGGCGGTGGGATGGAGGATGACGCGCCCGGTGCCGCCGTCGACGATCACCGGATCCTCGTCGGTGACCAGCGCGGTGACCCCTTCGAGACCACCGACCGCGGGCACCTTGAGCGAGCGCGCGATGATGGTGGTGTGCGAGGTACGGCCGCCGGAGCCGATGGCGAAGCCGACCACCCGCTCGCGCCCGAGCCGCACCGCCTCCGCCGGCGGCAGGTCGTCGGCGACCAAGACGATGTCACCCTCGATCTCCGAAATTTCGTGATGTGCTATGCCTTGTAGCGCACGAAGCAAGTATTGCCCCACATCGAGGATGTCTTGCTTGCGCTCGCGGAGGTAGCTGTCGCCCACGGTCTCGAAACGCTCGGCCAGCTCGCAGGTGGTCCGGTGGACCGCCCACTCGGCGTTGACCCGTTCCTCGCGGATGCGTCCCACCACCCGGCTGAGCAACGCCGCGTCCTTGAGCAGCAGGACGTGGGCGTCGAGGATGCCGCCCACCTCCTGGCGCAGGTCGCCATCGGTGCCCTGGGAGATCCGGCGCAGCTCATCGCCGGCGCGGTCCACCGCCTGGTGCAGCCGCTCGACCTCGGCGTCGATACGCTCCTCGGGCAAGGGGAAGCGGAAGACGTCACCGACCCGGGTCTCGACGCAGACCGCGCGACCGATGGCGATCCCGTCGGCGACGCCCAAACCTTCGAGGATTCGCTCGCACCCACCCATCAGCTCTCCTCCTCGAAGCGATCAGCGAAAAGATTGCATACGGCCTCGAGGGCCTCGTCCTCGTCGGAGCCCTCACAGCGCACCACCAGGTCGGTACCCTGGGCGGCACCGAGCATCAAGATGCCGAGGATGCTCTTGGCGTCGACCTGGTCTCCCTCGACCACCAGCTCGACGTCGCTCTCGAAGCGTCCGGCGAGGTGGACGAGCTTGGCCGCTGCCCGGGCGTGGAGGCCCAGCCGGTTGACGACTTCGATGGCGCGCTCGACCATGCTTCGCGGATCCGGGTCAGGAAGCCGGTTCGGCGCAAGGGTCCTTGACGGCCACGCAGGGCCGCGGCGACGGGTCTTCGCTACAGCGGATGCTGTCGCGGCCCTTGTCGCGCAGCCAGCGCACGGCGTCGGCGAAGGGCAGCTCCTTGCCCACCAAGCAACCGAGGCGGATGACCATGGGCAGGTTGACACCGCCGAGCACCTCGACCTCGCCGGGGCGACGGAACGAGAGCGCGGCGTTGCACGGCGTGCCGCCCCAGACGTCGGCGAGGATCAGCACCCCCTCGTCGTCTCCGATCTCGGCGAGGGCTTCACCGAGACGGGTCTTGATTTCTTCCTTGCCCTGGCTCCAATCGAAGCACAGGGCGCGCGAGCGGGCGAGCTCGCCGGTGATGGCGCGGCCGGCGGCGAGGAGCTCGTCCGCCAGCTTGCCGTGGCTCAGGATCAGGATGTTCATGGTTCGGTCACGGCGCTCGCGAGCCTCGACGGAGGGCCGGCGCCGCATCCGGTGGATGCTACCCGCAGCCCGGCGCTTTGGCAATCCGCGCCCGGTCGCGGTGGCCGCTCAGCGACCGATGTCGCGGTGCAGCACGCGCACCGACCACCCGGCCTCGTCGAGCAGCGCGGCGAGGCGCTCGACCGAGGCCACCGAGCGGTGCTTGCCACCGGTGCAGCCGATGGCCACCGACAGGTAGGCGCGGTTTTCGCGCCGATAGCGCGGCAGCAGGTAGAGCAGGAATCCGGCGAGGCGCTCGACGAGCTCGCGGAAGTCGTCCTGCTCGTCGAGATAACGCTGCACCGAGTCGTCGAGACCGGTGGCCTCGCGCAGCCCGGGGACGAAGTGGGGGTTGGCCAGGAAACGGACGTCGAATAGCAGGTCGGTGCCGTAGGGGATGCCGAACTTGAAGCCGAAGCTGATCAGCGACACGACCATCGCCGGCTCTTCGTCGGGCGTCTCGGCGAACTGGCGATAGATGTGCCGGCGCACCTGGTGGATCGACCACTCGCTGGTGTCGATGACCATGTCCGCGAGACCGCGGACCTCGGCGAGGAGCTCTCGCTCGGTGCGGATGCCGGTGATGACCGGCTGGTCCGCCGCCAGCGGATGCGGCCGGCGGGTCTCGGAGAAGCGCCTCACCAGCGACTCGTCGGAGGCCTCGAGGAAGATCAGCGTCGGCGTCACTTTGGTCCGGTCGATGGTCGCCACCAGCCGCGGGAACTCCTCGGCGAAGCCCGGTGCGCGGACGTCGGTGACCACCGCGATGCGCTCCTTGCCCTCGACCAGCTCGACGGGGTCCGCCAGGAAGCGCTCGAGGAGCGGCAACGGCAGGTTGTCGACCGTGTAATAGCCCAGGTCCTCGAAGCACTTGGCGACGGTGCTCTTGCCCGAGCCCGACAGACCGGTGACCAGGGCGAGCCGCGCGCTCATCGCCGACCCTCCAGGTGCTTGCGGCCGCCGCGGCCCTTGCGTTCGAGCTCTTCCTCGAGCTTGCGCGCGAACTCGCGGGCCGAGTGATGGCCTTGCATCTTGAGCACGTGGTTGCGGGCGGCGATCTCGATCAGGATCGAGACGTTGCGGCCCAAGGCGACGGGCATACGGATGTAGGGGCAGGGCGTGTCGAGGATGTTGAAGATGGTCTCGTCGAGACCCAACCGGTCGTAGGCGCGGCCCTCCTGCCAGTGCTCGAGCTCGATCACCAGGTCGACGGTCTTGCGCTCGCGCACCGCCGCCAGCCCGAACAGGTCCTGGACGTTGACGATGCCCAGACCGCGAAGCTCCATGTGGTGCCGCAGCCGCCCCTCGGAGGAGCCGACCAGATCGCCGCCGTGGTAGCGGCGGATGGTCACCAGGTCGTCGGACACCAGGCTGTGGCCACGGGTGATCAGGTCGAGGGCCACCTCGCTCTTCCCTACCCCGCTCTCGCCGATGAGCAGCACACCGATGCCGTAGATCTCGATCATCACGCCGTGCATCCGTGTCGACGGCGTCAGGTGGTCCTCGAGGAAGAAGCTGATCTCCTTGATCACCCGCGAGGAAAGCTCCGACGACGACAGCAGCGGCATCTGGCGCTCCTGGCACAGGGCGAGGAACTCGGGGAAGGGATCGAGGCCCTTGGTCAGGACGAAGACCGGCACCGCCATCGAGCTGATGCGGTCGAAGCGCTCCGCCCGCTGCTCCGCCGAGACCGTCTTCAGGTACTCGGTCTCGCTCTCGCCGATGATCTGGACGCGGCCGGAGCGGATGTACTCGTAGTAGCCGGCGAAGGCTAGCCCGGGTTTCTGGACCCGTGGGTGGGTGATGTGCTTGTCGAGATGCCCCTCGCCGCCGAGCACCTTGAGGTGCAGGTCGGAGAGCTCCTCGCCGAGGAGCTCTCTAACCTCGACGAAATCGGAGCTGCCGGTCACCCGAGCTCCTCGGGCCCCAGCAGGTCGAAGATCTCCTGCCGATCCTTGAGCTCGACGATGCGTTCGACCCGCCGCTCGGTTTGCACCCACTTGGAGATCGCCGCCAGCACCTTGAGATGCGCCGCCGGCTGATCATCGGGGGAGACCACCAAGAAGAAGAGACGGACCGGCTTCTTGTCGATGGCGGCGAAGTCGACGGCCCGGTCGCTGATGCCGATGGCGAGGAGCACCTGGTCGAGCTTCCGGAGCTTGCAATGGGGTACCGCGACACCCCGGCCGATGCCCGTCGAGCTCAGCTCTTCGCGCTCGAGCAGGCGCTCGTAGAGCGTGTCGCCGTCGGTGATGGCACCGGAGTCGGCGACCTCGGTGGCCAGGGCCCGCAGCAAGGTCGAGGCGTCGGTGCCGGGAAGTCCCGGAAAGACGAGGTCCGGCCGGGTGAGCGAATCGAGCCGCATGGTGGTTCGCTCAGCGGCCCGGGACGATCAGACCGTAGTTCTCGTCCTTGCGCTTGTAGAGCACGCTGACCTCGTCGGTGCCGGCGTCGCGGAAGACCCACAGCTCGCTCTTCGACGTCTCGAGGGCGATGGCGGCCTCGTCGAGGGTCATGGGCTTGATGGGCAGATGGGTGGACTCGATGACCCGCGGCGCGACACCGGTGCCGAAACTGTCCTTGGCCAGGACCTCCACGGGCCAGCGGCCGTCCTCCTGGACGACCCTGTCGGCGCGCCGACGACGGTCGATGAACTTCTTGCGCGAGCGGCGCGCTTGCTTCTCGAGCTTCTCGGCGGCCGCCTGGATCGCCTCGTTGATCGTCTGTAGCGACTCTTCGTTGGCCTGGAGCACGCCGAAGCGATGCGACAGGTGGATGTCGGCCGCGAAACGGTTCTTCTCCGCGTCGAGGGTGACGCGGATCTCCACCGGTTCGTCGACGAATCGGATCACCTTCTCGAGCTTGCTCTCGGTGAACTGCTTGATGCCGTCGGTCAGATCAAAGTGCTTGCCAAAATACTCGATGTTCATCGTTTCCCTCTGCTCGCTTGGGGTGGACGTCGGGGCCTCGAGGCTCGGGACCGTCAAAAGATCTTCTTGCGGTCCGTCGACGACGGAATGCCCAGCTCGTCGCGGTATTTGGCCACCGTTCGGCGGGCGATCTGGATGCCCTCGCGTTTCAAGACGCGCATCAGCTCGCTGTCCGACAGGGGCTTCTTGGGGTTCTCGTCCTGGATCAGGTTCTCGATCTTGCGCTTGACCGTCAGCGACGAGATGTTCTCGCCGTACTCGCGGTCGATGCCGCTGTGGAAGAAGAACTTCATCGGAAACAGGCCGCGGGGGGTGTGGATGTACTTGTTGGCCACCACCCGGCTGACCGTCGACTCGTGCATGCCGATGTCCTCGGCGACGTCGCGCAGCACCATCGGCCGCAGGTGCTCGATGCCACGGTCGAGGAACTCCTGCTGCTGCCGGACGATCGAGTTGGCGACCTTATAGATCGTCCGCTGCCGCTGGTCGAGGCTCTTGATCAGCCACATGGCCGAGCGGATCTTGTCCTTGATATACGCCTGGGCGTCGGCGTGATCGCCCTCACTGCGCATCTGGCGGAGCATCTTGCGGTAGGCGCGGCTGACGCGGAGCCGTGGCATGCCGTCGTCGTTGACCTGGACCACGTACTCCCCGCCGACCTTGACCACCGCCACGTCGGGCTCGATGTACTGCGGCCGGTCGCTGGTGAAGCGCCGGCCCGGGCGCGGGTCGAGGGTCTTGATCAGCTCCACCGCCGGCTGCAGATCATGGAGGTCGACGCCCAGCTCCTTGGCCACCACCGGATACTGGCGACGGAGGAACTGGTCCCAGTAGTCCGCCAACAGGATCCGCGCCAGGTCGAAGGCACGGCGCACTTCGGCGGTTTCGGGGTCGTCGTCGAGCGTGGCGACCGGTGCCCCACTGGCCGCTGGCTCCTCGGCTGCGGAGGTTTCCGAATCGGGCTCCCCGTCGCCGTCGCCCTCTCCCGCCGCGCTCTCGTCGAGGGCCTCGACGGCTGCTTCGTCTTCCTCCTCGGCCTCGGGGTCGATCCCCAGGTCGCGGCGGCGGAGCGCCAGCTGAGCGAGCAGGCTGTCACGCAGGTCGCGGCGGGCGATGCCCGGCGGGTCGAAGCTCTGGACCAGGGCGATGGTCGCCTCGATCTCCTCGAGCTCGAACTCGGGCCGGGCGTCTGCGTCGTCGACCGCCGGGGGCGCCGAGGCCCGGATCTCTTCGGCGTCGGCCACCAGGAAGCCGTCGGGATCGAGATTGCCGATGATCATCTCGGCGAGCTGACGCCGGCGTGGCTCGACGTCGGCCATGTGCAGCTGCCACAACAGGTGGTCGTAGAGGTCGGGATCGCGCGAGATGGTGTTCTCGAGGGGCGGTCCCTCGTGATCCTCGCGGATCGAGGCGTAGCCGGAGCTCTCCCAGTAGTCGCTGAAGTAGGCGTCGAGATCGATGTTCTCCATCGACTCGGCGTGGTCGATCTCGTCCTTCTCGGTCTTCTGCTGGAGGTCTTCTTCGCGCGGGGTCTCTTCCTCGTCGTGGGCGTCGAGGCCTTCCTCGAGGATCGGGTTCTCGACCAGCTCTTGGGCCAGGACCCCTTGGAGCTCCATGCGCGTCATCTGCAGCAGCTTGATCGCCTGCTGCAGAGACGGCGTCATCACCAGCTTCTGCGCCAGCTTGAGGGATAGCTTCTGTTCTAAAGCCATGCGCTACAGACTGAACTCTTCACCGAGGTAGATCTTTCGTACCTGGGGGTCGGAAGAGAGCTCCGAAGGGGTGCCGGAGCGGAGGATCTCGCCGTTGTTGATGATATAGGCGCGATCGGTTATTTTCAATGTTTCCCGCACGTTATGGTCGGTGATGAGGACTCCGATGCCGACCTCTTTGAGGTGCCGGATGATGGTCTGGATGTCGAGCACGGCGATCGGGTCGATGCC
>JAGQSE010000593.1 GCA_020439725.1 Acidobacteriota bacterium | reverse complement strand
GCCGACCGGGTGGTGATCAACCAGCTGGCGGTGGGACGCGACGGACCCTTCCCACCCCACGACCAGGGGCGCACCGCGACCCACGAGGTGGGTCATTTCCTCGGCCTCTTCCACCCCTATTACAACGGCTGTGGCACGGCGACCGCTCCGGGGTGCTACTCGACTGGCGATCTCCTGTGCGATACGCCTCCGGACGATACGTCGCACCATGACTGTCCCGTCGGGACCACCAGTTGCGGTGGCGTTCCGATCCCCGTCGAGAACTACATGGAGCTCACCGACGACCTGTGCATGACCGGCTTCACCCTCGAGCAGGTGCGCCGGATGCGCTGCACCCTAGAGCACTACCGCCCGAATCTGACCGAAATCGGGATGCTCACCGACGTCTTCCACGACGGCTTCGAGACCGGGACGACCTCCGCCTGGTCTTCGCAGGTGCCCTGACCGCCTTCGTCGGCAGGTCGGCCTCTGCTTAGCGTCTCGCGATCGAGCGCCGGGGCTCCTTGGACGCCGGCGACGGTGGGGCCGTACCTGTCGTCAACTCAGGTACGAGAACCGTCCGGCGAGAGAGGAGCCCGGGATGTCGAGGATCTGTTCTGCAGGCTACACAGGGTCGTGGTTCGGGGTGCTGGCGATGTTTCTCGCGACCGCCGCTCAAGCCCAGGAAGCTGTCGTCCCGGAGAAGCCGGCAGCTCTCGCCGAGGCTGAGGCACCAGGCCCGTCAGACGGCGCCTCAGGGGCTCCTCCCCTTGCCGCCGAGGACGCAGGGGAGTTACACATCCGGCTGGCGCAGGATGATGCAGCTTCCCGCTCGACTCGTGACCAGCTGCAGCGGCTCCTTGAGACGTACGACGTCGCGCCGTGGATCTGGACCCGCGAGATCGTCATCGACAGCGGCGGTCGAGTGATCCCTCACAGCCACCCTGTGCTGACGTTGAGCACCCGCCATCTGCGCGACGACGAGCTGCTGCTGGCGACCTTCGTCCACGAGCAACTCCACTGGTTCGTCGACCGGCACGACGAAGCCTTGGCCCTGGCTCGGGCCGATCTCGCCAAGCTCTTCCCTGAGGTGCCCGTCGGCTATCCCGAGGGCGCCCGCGATGAGCGCTCGACCTACGTCCATCTGGTGGTTTGCTACCTCGAGTACCGAGCACTGATCCAGCTGGTCGGCGGGCTTCGCGCGCGCTGGGTGATCGAGTTCTGGAGCCACGATCACTACGCCTGGGTCTACCGCACGTTGCTCGAGCGAGGTCGCGACGTCGGAGGCATCGTTGCCGCGCGCGGGCTCCTGCCCTAGCTGGCCGACCCCATCCTCGGGACACCCGCCAACGAGAACGGGGGCCCTTCACAGGCCCCCGATTCCGTTCATGCGGTCTTGTGGATGCGCTCGCGACGAGCGCTCTCACCCTCTCAGCGCTCTGAGGTGGCCCCTCGGCGCCGCAGGATGATCAGCGCAAAGAGCGCCAGCGAGGCCGCCAGGAGCACCAGGCCGACCTCGTCAAGGGTCGGGATGGCCAGGCCGGCGGCCTCGATCTCGATGTCGGCCTGAGCCACGTCGGCGGCGTCACCGGTCACCGAGAGTCCCCCGACGGTCACGCTGACCGGGCTCGTGACGTTGGTCACCGGGCCGGCCGGGCTGGTCAGCGGGACCACCACCGTGACGTCGAAGGTGCAGCTCTCGAGGGGGCCGAGAACGCCGCCGGTGAGGGTGATCACCGAGGTGCCCGAGACCGTCGAGCCGGCACCGCAGACGTCCGAGAGCGGTAGACCCGTGGCCGTCAACCCGGAGAGCACCGCGTCCAGGTCGTCGGTGAAGGTGATCCCGGTCGCCGTGTTGGCCGGGTCCGGGTTGCTGAGGGTGAAGGTCAGCACCGTCGCCTGGCCCGCCGTCACCGAGGCGGCGTCGAAGGCCTTGGCGATCTCGAGGAAGACGACGTCGAAGGCCGCCGCGGCCGCGTTGCCGGTCACCGCCACGCCCGAGGCGGTGGCGGTGATCTGGCTGGTGGTGTTGGTGTAGCCGCCGAGGGCCGCATCCGGCGGCACCTGCACGGTCACCTGGAAGGCACACGAGCCTGAGGCCGGCAGGCTGCCGCCGGTCATGCTCAACACCGAGGTGCCGGTGATCTGCGAACCCGCGCCGCAGAACCCGTTCGCCGGCAGTGTCACGGCGACCAGACCCGGCAGCGCCGCGTCGAGGTCGTCGGTAAAGGCGATCGAGTCGAGGGGGAAGGTCGCCGACAGGTTGGTGATGGTGAACGCGATGTCCACGAAGCCGCCGCGCAGCGTTGGATCCGACGTGAAGGCCTTGGCCAGGGCCACGGTCCCTTCGATGACGTCGAGGGTGTCACTGGCGGTGCCGCTGTTGCCCAGCGACGAGGTCAGAGCGCCGCTGAGGTTGGCGTAGCTACCAGCGGTGGCGGAGGTGACGTCCGCCTGGACCGTGCACGAGGCACCGCCGGCCACCGAGCCGCCGGTGTAGGAGATGACCCCGGTGCCGGCCGTGGCGGTGAGGGTGCCGCCGGTACAGGTGGTCGAGGAATTGGCCGGAGTCGCCACCACCAGCCCCGCGGGGAGGTTGTCGGTGAAGTCGAGCCCGGTGGCGGCGAGGGTGTTGCCCGAGTTGTCGATGGTGAAGGTCAGCGTGCTCACCCCGCCGGTACCGATGGGGTTCGGAGCGAAGACCTTGGCAAAGGTCGGCGGCGGCTCGGCGGAGAGGGTGTCGGAGGCGGTACCGCTGTTGCCCGACGAGGAGGTCAGGTCGTCGGTGGTATTGACGAAGGTCCCGACGCCGGTCGTCACCACGTCCGCCTGGACGGTGCACGAGGCGCCGGCGGCGACGGAGCCGCCGGTGTAGGAGACGACCCCGGTGCCGGCGCTGGCGGTGATCGTACCGCCGGTACAGGTGGTCGAGGCATTGGCGGGGGTGGCGACGACCACACCCGCGG
>JAGQSE010000592.1:5032-8969 GCA_020439725.1 Acidobacteriota bacterium | reverse complement strand
GGGCGGAGAGTGTCGGGGGATCGAGGGGGAGGGATCGGCGGCCCGTCCCGAGATCGTGGGGTTCATCTGCGCTTTGACGAGCGGTTGGCGCTTCGGCCCGGAAGTTTGAGGGTGGTTCCTTGAGGACGGCGGTTGCTTCGCCCTTGTGTCTATGCTGTAATCGCATACGAGGTGCTCGAATGATCCGATGGTTCCTGCGTGCTGGGTGCATCGCTCTCGGCTTCTGTCTTCTCGCCAGCGTTTCAGAAGCGACGTCGCCGTGGAGCGAGTTGGGGCCCGACGGCGGTGAGGTCGTCAGCTTCCTCGTCGATGGCCGGACACCCGGTCGGCTCTACGTCGGGACGGCGGCCCACGGTGTCTTCGTGAGCGCGGACGGCGCTGACAGCTGGCGGGTGAGCGGGCTCGACACCGGAAGGGTCGTGGCGCTGGCGCAAGGGCCGCAGCCGGAGGAGCTCTATGCCGCGGTCGGCAGCGACGTGCTGGTGAGCTCCGACGGGGGCACCACCTGGACCTCGACAGGCTTCGAGTCGGAGCTGGGGGCGAGGGCGCTCGCCAGCGACGGGGACACGGTGTACGCAGGCGCCTCGGAGGGCCTTTTTCGGCTCGAAGCCGATGGGTGGGTTCAGGTGGCCCCGGGCGTCTTCGGAGATCCCTCGACTCTCTTCTACCAGCTCCTGGTGGCACCCGATGGTGCGCTCTTTGCAGCGACCCTTCAGGGACTCTTCGTCTCTCGTGACCAGGGCGAGAGCTTCGCTCGGCTTGGCCAGGGAAGCTTCAGCTCTGCCTCCCACGTCGTCCCGGATCCTTCGAGCTCGGTGCTCTTCGTCTCGACCCTCCAGCCGCGGGCGGTCTTTCAGAGCGATGCCATGCAGAGCCAGTGGCATGTCGTCTCGCGAGACCTGCCCGGCGACCTGATTCTCCAAGGGTTCGACATCCAGCTCGAGGGCTCGAGCCGCCTCCTCGTCGCCCTCAGCGAGCAAGGGTTCTACCGCCGGCGGCTTCCCGCCGGAGCCTGGGAGCTGCCTAGCGCGGTGCCCTATCGGCGCTTCGGCGCCGATCGCCTCGTGGCTGCCGACCCGACCTCGGCGACCCTCTACGCACCGGGCCCGGCGGGTCTCGCCCGGAGCGAGGACGCCGGGCGGACGTGGCAGCTGGCGAGCGACGGGATGCACGCTCTGGCCCTCAAGGATTTTGCCGTCGCCGATCCGGCGGCGACCCGTCTCTACGCTTCGGGTGGCATCGGTTCGGTTTTTGGTAGCGGCGACGCGGCGGACCACTGGCAGCTCTTGGCGCAGCCTCGCTTCGCGGTCGAAACCCCCTTGGCCGTCGACCCGAGGGATCCGCTCACGGTGTATCGAGGCGCCAATGGTGGCGTCGACCGGAGCTCCGATGGCGGCCAGACCTGGTCGCACACCGAGGACGGACTGGTGTGCAACGAGATCGCCACCTTGGCGGTGGCCCCGGGTCGCCCCTCGACGCTCTACGCCGCTGGCTACTCGCTGACCGGTGCGTGCTCTTTGGAGTTCCCGGATGTCTGCTTCTCACATCGCAGCACCGACGGTGGGGTCACCTGGAGCTGCACGGCGCCGCTCGGCCTCGTCCTGCGCTTCCTCGTCGACCCGCGCGACGATCTCCGTGTCTATGCGCTCGAGAGAGACGGCCTGTTCCGGAGCGAGGATGGTGGCGAGACCTGGGCCGAGGTCACCGCCGGTCTCGACGGGATCTTCACGGACGCCCGTATGCACCCCGGGCGCCCCGACGTCCTCTTCCTGGCCGCCCAGGACCAGGTCTATCGAAGTTACGACCGTGGTGACACCTGGGAGAGCACGGGTGGCGCACCCCCGGAGCCGATCTCGGCGCTGGCGGTGCACCCGGCCGAGACGCGGAACCTCTACGCACTGGCGGGCGGCCACCTCTATATCAGCACCGACCAGGGAGCCGGCTGGGTACAGCAGAGCGACCCGGAGGGTGGCCTGGTGTTGACGGGGCCGCTGGTGGTCCCCAAGGACCGGCCGCGCGAGCTCTATGCCGGCACCACCGGCGGCGGGATCGTGCGGCGCCCCATCCCGGTCCAGAGCACCTGCGTCTTCGGGCCGACCACCCACTGTCTGAGCCAGGAACGGTTCGAGGTGAAGGTCTCGTGGACCGATTTCCAAGGGCGGAGCGGTGATGGTCAGACCGGTGGGTTTCCCATCAAGACCGGGTCCTCCGGGGCCGTTCCGGCGCCCATCGCCGACACCGGGTCCTTCTGGTTCTTCCGGCCGAGCAACATCGAGATTTTGGTCAAGGTGATCGACGGCCGGCCGGTCAACGGTCATTGGTGGGTGTTCTACGGTTCGCTGTCAAACGTCGAGTTCGATCTCGTGGTCAAGGACACCACGACGGGGGACGTTCGGGAGTACCACAACCCGCTTCACACCTTCGCCAGCCGTGGCGACACCCAGGCCTTCGCGGCGGTCTCCCCGACGACGGGCTTCGCTGAGCAAGGCGGGGCCTCGCCGGTGGTGGAGGAGCTGTCGGCAGGTCCGGTCTCCTCGGGCTTGATCGAGCTGTCGGGCGCGGGAGGCACTGACGGAACGGCGAGCGCAGTGCGGTCGCTGCCCGATCCCGAAGACACGACTTGCGTGTCGGCCGGCACGACCCTTTGTCTCCACGACCGCTTCCGGATCCGGGTCCGCTGGGAAGACTTCCAGCAGCGCACGGGGGACGGCCACATCGAAAACCTGACCGCCGACACCGGTGCCTTCTGGTTCTTCCGCGACTCGAACCTCGAGCTTTTCCTCAAGGTTCTCGACGGCCGACCGGTCAACGGTCACTGGTGGGTCTTCTACGGCGCCCTCTCGAACGTCGCCTACACCATCACCGTCGACGACCTCGTCGCCGGCACCCAGACCGAGTACTTCAACCCCGCCCGCCACTTTGGGAGCCGGGGGGATACGTTGGCGTTCTGAGTTTGCCGCCCACCTCCCCCTGGGCTAGCATCTGGGCGCCGGTGTGGCCGGCGAGGTCGGGGCTTCCCGAGACGGTCTTCTTCCCACGTATCCCCCGAGGTTCCCATGTTCGACGGATTGCAGAGCAAGCTCACCGACGTCTTCCGCAACCTGCGCGGCGAGGGTCGGGTTACCGAGGACACGCTCAACACGGCGCTGCGGCAGATCCGGCTGGCGCTCCTCGAGGCGGACGTCCACATCCGTGTGGCGCGGCCGTTCATCGATCGGGTGCGCGAGCGGGCCATGGGGCAGGAGGTGCTCCAGAGCCTGACCGCGGCGCAGCAGGTGGTCAAGATCGTCCGCGACGAGCTGACCGCGCTCCTCGGCGAGGAGAGCGAGGAGCTGATCCCCAAGAAGCGGCCGGCGGTGGTGTTGATGTGCGGCCTTCAGGGGTCGGGCAAGACCACCACCAGCGGCAAGCTCGGACGCCGGCTGCGCGAACAGGGGCGGCACCCGATGCTGGTGGCCGGTGACCTGCAGCGCGCGGCGGCGGTCGAGCAGCTGATCCAGGTGGGCGCGCAGGTCGAGGTGCCGGTGGTGGCGCCGGAGGACGGCGAGAAGGTCGTGGCGCTGGCCCAGCGGGCGCTCAAGGTGGCGCGCGACCGCGGCCGTGACTTCGTGATCTTCGATACCGCCGGCCGCCTCCACGTCGACCAAGCGCTGATGGACGAGCTCGAGCAGCTGGTCCGTGTCCTCGACCCGCAGGAGATCTTCTTCGTCGCCGACTCGATGACCGGTCAGGACGCGGTGCGCTCCGCCGAGCAGTTCGGTCAGACGCTGGGTCTCACCGGGGTCGTGCTGACCAAGATGGACGGCGACTCGCGCGGTGGCGCGGCGCTCTCGATCCGCACCGTCACCGGTGTGCCCATCCGTTTCGTCGGCATGGGCGAGAAGCTCGAGGAGCTCGAGCTCTTCCACCCGCAGCGTCTCGCCGGCCGGATGATCGG
>JAGQSE010000592.1:0-4954 GCA_020439725.1 Acidobacteriota bacterium | reverse complement strand
GACTTCACCCTCGAGGATCTGCGCGACCAGCTGCGCGCCATGCGGCGCATGGGACCGCTCAAGGACCTCTTGAAGCTGCTGCCCAGCGCCGGACCCTTCAAGGGGCTCGACTCGGCGCAGGTGGACGATGGTCAGTTCCGGCGCATCGAGGCGATCATCAACTCGATGACCCCCGAGGAACGGCAGCGCCCGCAGGTCATCAACCCCAGCCGCAAGAAGCGCGTCGCCGCAGGCTCGGGCACCTCGGTGGTCGAGATCAACCGGCTGCTCAAGCAGTACAAGACGATGCGTAAGATGATGAAGGGCGCCAAGGGCAAGATGATGCGCCGGATGCTCGGCGGCGGTGCCGCGCCGAACCTCGAGAAGATGGCGGAGAAGCTGGGCAAGAAGATGAAGGGTGGCAAGGGCGGGCCGTTGCTCCCCGGCGGACCCTTTGGCGGCAATCCCTTCGGTTGACCCGATCCTCACCGCCTCGCAGGGTCACCGCGAGGGGCTCACGCCCTGCGGTGACCCCGCCTCGCCTCACTTCATTCCGTCATAGACCAGCTTGACGAAGATGTCCGGCGGCAGGAACCCCTTGCCCCAGACCTCGTCGAGGTCCGCCGTCGGCTTGGCGGCCACCACCTCGTCGGCGCTCTTGCCCTCGGCCTTGAGCTTGGCGACGCGGTCCCGCACCGTCTCGAGCATGGTGCGATAGGCCTTGAGCTCCTGGGGGTTCGACAAGGGCCCATGCCCCGGGATGATCTTGGTCGAGTCGTCGGCGATCTCGAGGATCCGGTCGACGCCGGCGATCATGCCCTCGATGCTGCCGCCGGACGAGGTGTCGATGAAGGGATAGAAACCGTTGAAGTAGAGGTCGCCGGTGTGGATCACGTTGGCCTTCTCGAAGCGGATGACCGAGTCCCCGTCGGTGTGGGCCGGAGCGACGTGAAAGACGTGGATGTCGTCACCGTTTCGGTGGAAGGTGACCGCGTCGGTGAAGGTGATCACCGGCAGCGCCTCGGGCGGTGCCGGCGGCACGTTCATGCCGAAGGCTTCGATGACCTGCCCCGCCGCCATGCGCCGGCGGACGCCTTCGTGGGCGACGATCACCGAGCCGGTCGAGGCGAGATCCTTGTTGCCGCCGGTGTGGTCGTCGTGCCAGTGAGTGTTGATCACGAAGCGGATCGGGTCCGAGCTGAGCTTCTGGATGGCTCCGAGGACCTTCGTGTTGACCTGACCGTACTCGTCGTCGATCAGGAAGACGCCGTCGGCGCCGGTCGAGACACCGACGTTGCCACCGGGACCGACGAGCATCGCGATGCCGTCGGTGACCTGGACGGTTTCGATGGTGGCGGCGTCCCAGTCCTGCTGGGCGAAGGCGGGGAGGGACAGGACGAGCCCCAGGGCCAAGGCGGCCGTGAGAGCTGGAACCATGCGTGGGGAGAGCATCAGGACCTCTTTCTCGAGGGTCGATGGACGATGTTGGGGCGGATCTCGAACGATCCGTCGAGACGCCCGCGAAGCTTCGGCGTTCAAGAACGCACGCAGTCTATCGTCATCGGGGCCCCAGCCCGAGGCCGGATCAGGCCAGCTCGAGCTCGCCGCGGCCGACATGGACGCAGTCCCCGCCGACCCGCACCCGGCGGATCTCGTGGGGACCACCGTGGATCTCGATCTCGAGGAGGCTCGGTCGTCCCATCTCGAAGCCCTGCTCGCTGACCAGCCGGAGAGGATCGCCGCCGCCGGCCAGCCCGTGGCGCACCAGATAGCACCCCAGGGGGCCGTTGGCGGAGCCGGTGGCGGGGTCCTCGAGGACCCCCAAGGTGGGGGCGAACATCCGTCCGTGGACGTCGGAGCCGGGCAGCTGGACGTGGCGACAGAAGAGGTAGACCTGCGCCGCCGCGAAAGGCTCGAGGTGCTCCGCCCACAGGTCGAGACGCGGGCGGGCGCGGCGAACGGCGTCGAGGCTCCGGAGTGGGGCGAAGAGGAAGGGCACGCCGCAGGAGACGACCTCCGCGGGCGACTCCGGGTCGAGGTCGCGGAGCTCGAGGCCGAGAGTGGCGGCCAGCGCTTCGCGATCCTCGAAGACCGGGCCGAAGCGGGGTCCTGGCTGGTCCATCGTCGCGCCGGTGGGCCGATCGCCACGATGCCGGATCTCGACCGGCAGCACACCGACGCCTTCTTCGAGGTGGACGACAGAGGTCCCCGCCCTCACCGGGATCCGTCCCTCCCGGGCCAGCACGAAGGCGGTGCCGACGGTCGGATGCCCGGCCATGGGCAGCTCGGCGGCGGGAGTGAAGATGCGCACGCGAAAGTCGGCCTCGGGAGCCTCCGGCGGTAGCACGAACGTCGTCTCGCTGAGGTTGAGCTCGCGGGCGATGGGCTGCATCAGGTCCTCGGGGACGTCTTGTCCCCCGAGGAAGACCGCGAGCTGGTTGCCGCCGAAAAGGCGGTCGGTAAAGACGTCGACGAGGTGGTAGTGGAGCGCCATGGTTCCTCCTGGGGTGGTCCAGACCGGGGTCCGGGACGGCTCGACGGATGGGGGGGAGCACGGTATCCTCGGGTCGTCACCCATCTCACGATCCAGTTTCCCCGCC
Source organism: Acidobacteriota bacterium (assembly GCA_020439725.1). Taxonomy (GTDB): domain Bacteria; phylum Acidobacteriota; class Thermoanaerobaculia; order Multivoradales; family JAHZIX01; genus JAGQSE01. The sequence goes on along the minus strand of JAGQSE010000592.1, from coordinate 2,375 downwards.
GCAAGTCTATGTCCCTCGTCAGCGCACCGGCCGCCGCTCCCGCCCCGCTCACCGATCGTCTCGCCGAGTGGTTGAGCGGACACGGCTTGGGCGGCGAGCTGCCGGGGCTCACCGCCACCTTGTTGCTGCTCGCCGGGCTGGCGACGGTGGCCTGGCTCGCCTACCTCCTGGCCCGCGCGCTGTTCCGGCGGGTGTTGCTCCGGCTGGTCGAGCGCACGCGGACGCGCTGGGATGATGCGCTGGCGCACCACAAGGTCTTCGACCGGGTGGCGCAGATCCTGCCGGCTCTCGTTTTCTACACGGGCGCGTCGGTGGTCTTCGAGGACGCCGGCCCGGGTCAGGTGGCGATGCAGCGCCTGGCTCTCGCCTACATGCTCTTCGTCGGCGGTCTGACCATCCACGCCTTCCTCTCGTCGGTGGTCGAGATCTACGACAGCTCGTTCCGTGGCGCCCGCGAACGGCCGATCCTGAGCTATGTCCAGGTCGCCAAGATCGTCCTGTGGATCTTCATCCTGGTCCTGCTCACCGCGGTGCTCATGGACCGTTCGCCCTGGGCCCTCCTGGGAGGCCTCGGCGCCCTCACCGCAGTGCTCCTTCTGGTCTTCCGCGATTCGATCCTCGGCCTGGTGGCGAGCATCCAGCTGTCGGGCAACGACATGGTTCGGGTCGGCGACTGGATCGAGGTGCCGGCCTTCGGTGTCGACGGCGAGGTGCTCCAGATCTCGTTGGCGACGGTCAAGGTACGCAACTGGGACAAGACCATCTCGACCCTGCCGACCTACCAGCTGACCTCCGCGGCCCTCAAGAACTGGCGCGGCATGACCGATTCGGGGATGCGGCGGATCAAGCGGTCGCTGCTCCTCGACCCGACCAGCGTCCGCTTCCTCGACGGCGGTCTCCTCGAGCGACTGCGCCAGGTGCAGATCCTGCGCCCCTACCTCGACGAGCGGCTCGAGGAGGTCGAGCGCTGGAACCGTGAGCGCGGCATCGAGGACGTCTCACCGCTCAACGGCCGCCACCTGACCAACCTCGGGACCTTCCGCGCCTATGTCGACGCCTACCTGCGTCAGCACCCCGAGCTCGACACCGAAGGCACCTTCCTGGTGCGCCAGCTGGAAGCGACCGAGAAGGGCGTGCCACTCGAGATCTACGTCTTCTCGAAGGAGCCGCGCTGGGCCTTCTACGAGGGCATCCAGTCGGACCTCTTCGATCATCTGCTCGCCGCGGTGCCGCACTTCGATCTGCGTTTGGTGCAGATCCCGACGGGGGCCGACATCCGGTCCCTCGCCGCCGCCGTTCCGGCCGCCGACACGGCTTCCTGACCCGCCGCCGTCCACCGGGCGCGCCCGCTGCTCCTGTCCCTTTTTCGCCGGCCCGTCGCACCTACCAGCCGAGAGGTTCTGATCAGCTCCGCCGCGCGCCGGGGGCCGGGTTCCCGGTTCGTCCCGCGCCGGTGGATTCTGTGTGTCCCGGGGTGGAAGACGTGGTGGCCAACCCTTCGTCCAGTCGCCGGGAGATCCATTGTCGAGGAGGAAGGAGCGGCTCTTGAGCCACGCTACGAGTTCCACCCAGGGGCCGCGGGCGGTCCCCGACGGGAGCGGCGCGCCCGCCGTCTACGATCTCCTGGGAGTCGGTTTCGGCCCCGCCAACATGGCTCTGGCAGTGCTCCTCGAGGAGATGGCGGAGGCCTCCGGTGACGACGGGATCTCGCGACTCTTTCTCGAGGCCCGTTCCCAACCCGCGTGGCACCCGGGCATGTTGCTCGAGGGGTCCCTGCTCCAGATCACGGTGCTCAAGGACCTCGCGACGGTGCGCAACCCGTGCAGCCGTTTCACCTTCTTGAAGTACCTCCAGGACAAGGGACGGCTGTTCGAATTCCTCAACCTGCGCGATCTCTTTCCGTCGCGTCTCGAGTTCAACGACTACCTGACCTGGGTCGCCGGACAGCTCGGCGGGAGCGTGGGCTACGACCGCCGTGTGACGTCCATCGCGCCGGTGACGAGCGACGACGGCGGGGTCGAGGAGCTCGAGGTCACGGCCCGGTCGGCGACGGGGGCCGAGCGCTTCCGGACGCGCAACCTGGTGGTCGCCACCGGGGGTGTTCCGTGGACGCCGGATGGGGTCGAGGTGGCACCCGAGGGACCGATCCTCCACGCGCACCGCTTCATGCACAGCATCCGCAGGGAGTTCCCCGACCGCGACGCACCCTACCGCTTCGTCGTCGTCGGCGGCGGTCAGAGCGGAGCCGAGCTCTTCCTTTATCTCCTCGAGCACTACCCCAACGCCGAGGTCACCGCGGCCCTCCGGCGCTTCGGCTACAAACCCGTCGACGAGAGCGATTTCACCAACACGATCTTCTTCCCCGAGATGGTCGA
>JAGQSE010000591.1 GCA_020439725.1 Acidobacteriota bacterium | reverse complement strand
CCCAGCGCGCGGATGCGCTCGGCGATGACGTCCACGGCCTCGGCCAGCTCGGTGTACTGCCCCTCGAACATCAGGTGGAGAGTGTTGAACATCGGGCCTTCGACGTTCCAGTGGTAGTTGTGCGTCTTGAGATAGAGGGTGTACGAGTCCGCCAGCAGCCGAGAAAGGCCGTCGGCGATCTGTTTGCGGTCGTTCTTCGAAATACCGATGTCGATTTTCATATCTTGCTCCTGCCAGGTTGAGGTTCGACGAAAATAGGGGCTTGAAACGGGCGGGGCGCTCGGCCCCGGCCCCGATCAAGAATAGCAAAGCTCATGCCGGCGAAAGAGCGCCGGTGAGCCGTGCCAGCCGGACCTCGAGACTCGGTTCAGAGGTGGCAGGAAGCTAGGAGGCGTCGCCGCGCGGCCGCGTGATCCGGGCCATCCCCGGGTCTTCGGGGCTCGGTGGGTCGAGGCGTCGCGCCAGCGCCAGCGCGCGTGGGTTCTCGGGGTCCTTGCGCAGGGCCCGGCGGAGCCATTTGCGCGCTTCCTCGGGCCGATCGAGGTGATACGCCAGGATGCCCATGGCGGCGTAGGGATCCGCCAGGTCGGCATAGAGGTTGAGCGCCTTGCGGTAGAAGCGCTCGGCCTCCTCGACATCACCACGGCGCAGGTTGAGGTCACCGAGGTTCAGGTAGTTGAAGGGGTTGCGGTCCCCCAGGCGCTCGGCGACGTGGTTGAGGTCGTCGGCCTCGGCAGCACGCCCCTCGAGACGCATCAGCGTCGCCAGGTTCTGATAGGCGGAGATGGTCTGGGGGTCGACCTCGAGGGCCTTGCGATAGGCCTCCTCGGCGGCGTCGTGGTCGCCCATGCGGCGGAGAGCCACACCGTAGTTGACCCAGGCTTCGGCGAGACCCGAGTCGAGGGTGACGGCGGTGCGCAGCCACTCGACGGACGCCAGCAGGTCGCCGGCGCGCAGCTCCTCGGCGCCGCGGTTCGAGTAGTACATGGCCACCGCGCGCAGGTCGTCGATCTTGCGCAGATAGCGATAGTCCGCGTCGGGACCGACGTTGTACTCGAGGACCAGCGGATCCGTGGGCACGCCATAGCCGGCGGTGACATGCCCCGACAGCACCACCAGGTCGTTGTCCTTGTCGAAGCGCTCCGCGTGGCTGACGTCGAGATAGTAGGCGTCGAGCCCCATCTCGCGTGCCAATCCGACATAGAGGTGGGTGAAGGACAGGCAGTTGGCGGTGTGCGAATCGAAGGCCTCGGCGGCGGTGGGGGTGAATCCCGACTCGTAGCGGACCGCCAACCCGTCGTCGTCGAGCAGGCGATCGAGGAGGGTCACCAGCTGGCTCCGCGCCGAACCGGTGGCGGGCACCTCGGCGTGGACCCACTCGCGCATGGTCGGCGTCAGTCGATACGGCAGCACGACCTCCTGGGGCTCGAAGCCGCGCTCGCGGATCTCGTGGGCAAGCAAGGCCTCACGGTACTCGGAGGTCTTGCTGACGCTCCGCGCCGCCGTGGCACAGCCGGCGAGCAGGACGAGGGGCGAGAGGACCAGGGGCAGGAGGGCGAGAGCGCGTGGGGTCGTACGGTGCTTCCGGCTCATGGATCTTGACGTCTCTCCCCGGCTGCCGGCGCCGCCTCGGGGTCTTCGCCCTCGGCCACAGGCCCACAGCCGTTTGAACGATCGATCATACCAGCGGCGGGGCCGCCGGGCGGGCCCCTCGGGGAGGCCCTGCTCCCTCTCTACGTACTCGGTGCCCGGCGAGTTTTGACCCGCCCGCCGGGGCCCTGGTGCCGGCCGGGCCGGGTGGCGGCAGATCCCCCGGAGTAGTAAGCTCCGCCCTTCCCGGCAGGCATCGGTTCCCGCCGGCCTTCTCGAGGAGATCGGTGGTGCGCGTTCTCAAATTCGGTGGCTCGTCGGTGGCCGAGCCCTCCAGGATCCAGGCGGTCGCCGCCATCGTCGCGGCGGCGCGACGCCGCGGCCCCGTAGCCGTCGTCGTTTCCGCGTTCGGCGGTGTCACCGACACCTTGCTCGAAGCCGCGCGCGCCGCCGCCGCGGGCCGCGACGACTGGCGTCAGGCTCTCGGACGCATCGCCGACCGCCACCACGGCGCGCTGTCGGAGCTCGCTCCCGCCACGGAGCTCGACGCCCTCGAAGCTCG
>JAGQSE010000590.1:2627-7006 GCA_020439725.1 Acidobacteriota bacterium | reverse complement strand
TCGCTCAGCCCGTCGCCGTCGCTGTCGGGGTTATTGGGGTCGGTGGGGTTCTGCGCCTGGGTCTCGGCCTGGTCCGGCAGTCCGTCGCGATCGCTGTCCTGGCCTTGCTGGCCCTGCTGCTGGTCCTGCTGCTGCCCCTGCTGGTCCTGGTTCTGCTGGTCCTGGCCCTGGTCCTGCTGATCCTGGTTCTGCTGATCCTGGTTCTGCTGATCCTGGTTCTGCTGATCTTGCCCCTGTTGCCCCTGCTGATCCTGGTTCTGCTGGTCCTGGTTCTGCTGATCCTGGCTCTGATTCTGCTGCTGCTGATTCTGTTCTTGCTGCCGCTTCTGGGCTTCCTCGTTGCGTCGACGGATCTCGTCACGGACGAACTCGAGGTTGAATTTGGCGTCCTGGTCGTCGGGGTCGAGCTCGAGGGCCGACTTGTAGCGTTCGACGGCTTGGTCGAGCTTGCCCTGGCGATAAGCGACGTTGCCGAGGTTGTAGAGCGCTTGCTCGCGGAGCTTGGGATCCCCCGACAGCGCCGCGTTGGCGAAGTAGCGCTCGGCCTGGTCGTAGTCCTTGAGCTTGTACTGGGCGCTGCCGATGTTGAAGGCCACCGCCGGGTCCTCGGGGCGTTCGACCTGCTGGTCGACAAAGCCCTGGAGGGCCTGGTCGAAGGAGCCCTGGTCATAGGCGTCGTAGGGGTTGCCGATGCGCCTCGGCGCCCCCTGGCCCGCCGGATCCGCCGCCACCGGCGGGGCATCCGGAGGGGCGGGCGCCACCGGTGAGCCGGGCCCGGGCTTGGCGCTCTGCGGCGGCTGGGCCGTAGCGGACCCGGCGAGGAGCAGGGTGGCGGCGAGCGCCAGCAGCGCCGAACCGAGCGGGCGGGGAGCGGCGGTCACGGTGGAGTGTTCAGGCATCGGAGTCGTCTCCCTTGCGCCGGCGCTCGGAGATCAGCGGTTCGAGCATCAGCGCCAGCAGCGCGACGGCGAGGGGCCACTGGAAGCGTTCCTCCCAGCGCTGGCGGCGCTTCGAGCCGAGCTCCTGGTCCTGGAGCGTCGCCTTGATGCCCGCGGTGTAGATCTGCTCGAGGTCGACGTCGCCGGTCACCGAGCGGACATAGCTGCCGCCGGTCTCGAGGGCGATTTTCTGCAACGTCGGCTCGTCGAGCTTCGACAGGACGATCTCGCCCCGCCGGTCGCGCCGGAAGCCGCCGTTGGGGTCGGGGATCGGCGCCCCCTCGTCGCGGCCGATGCCGATGGTGAAGATGCGCACGCCCTTGGCCTTGGCTTCTTCGGCGGCCTTGAGGGCCTCGCCGCTGTGGTCTTCGCCGTCGGTGATCAGGATGATCGCCTGGGACGCATTGCTGGCACCCTCGAAGGCGGCGAGGGAGGTGCGGATGGCGCCGGCCAGGTCGGTGCCCTTGACGGGGATGAGATCGGTGTCGATGGCGCCCAGGAAGAGCTCGGCGGCGCCGTAGTCGAGGGTCAGCGGACATTCGACGAAGGCGGTGCCGGCGAAGGCCACCAGCCCGATGCGATCCCCTTCGAGCAACCGCAGGAGGTCGGTGATCTCGCGCCGCGCGCGCTCGAGGCGGCTGAGCTTGCCACCGGATTCGGCGTCCTCCACCAACATGCTGTCGGAAACGTCGAGGGCGACCACGATGTCGACCCCCTGGCGCTTGACCTCCTCCCAGGTGAACCCGAAGCGGGGCTCGGCGAGGGCCACGACGCAGGCCAGGACCCCGAGCAGCACCAGCGCCGCCTTGAGGTACTGGCGGGAGCGGCTGAAGCCGGCGGTCAGCCGGCGCAGCATCTCGGGGCTGGCGAAGCGCTCGAGCAGCCGGGTCTTCGTGCGGAAGGCGTAGACGAAGAAGACCAGGAGCAGCGGCACCAGCCACAAGAGCCACAGCGAGTGGGGGCTGCCGACCTGGAGGTCGCTGCAGCCCGAGAGCAACGGCAGCGCGGCGAGCCAGGCGACGCGGCACCTGGGGACAGGCCGGGGGTGGCGCCTCTCGAGGCGCTCAGGGAAGCAACGGTGGAGACGGTCGGGTTCGCTCATGGCAGCTTGCGGAACCGGGTTCCGAGGAGGAGCACTTCGAAGAGCAGCAGGCCGAGGGCCGGGAAGACCAGCCAGCGGAAGCGCTCGTTGTACTCCATGTAGGTGTCGGTGGTGATCTCGGTCTTTTCGAGCTGGTCGATCTTGTCGTAGATCGCCTCGAGCCCCTGCTCGTCCTCGGCGCGGAAATAGGCGCCGCCGGTGACCTCGGCGATGTCCCGGAGCGAGCCCTCGTCGATCTCTACGTCCTCGTAGACCACCTGTTTGCCGAAGAACGAGTCGACGATGAAGGGCGCCTTGCCGCGGGTGCCGGCGCCGATGGTGTAGACCTTGACCCCGAAGGTCTTGGCGATCTCCGCGGCCTTGTGGGGCGACAGGGCGCCGGCGTTCGAACGGCCATCGGTTAAGAGAATGATCACCTTCGACTTGGCGGACGAGTCACGCAGGCGCTTGACCGCGGTGCCGATGGCCGAGCCGATGGCGGTGGCGTCCCCGGCCATGCCGATCTGGAGCCGGTCGAGGAAGGTCGAGACGATGCCGTGGTCGAGGGTCAGCGGGCACTGGGTGAAGGCCTCGGCGCCGAAGACCACGAGGCCGATCTGGTCGTTGGGACGCTTGGTGATGAAGTCCTCGACCACCGCCTGGGCGACCGCCAGCCGGTTGCGCCGGCGCGAGATCTGGCGTTCCGAGTCGAGGTCGAGGGCTTGCATCGAGCCCGACGTGTCGACCACCAGCATGATGTCGATGCCCTCGGTGCTGACCTGGGTCTGCTTGCGGCCGGTCTGCGGGCGGATCGCCGCGATGAGCAGGAGGGCGACGGTCAAGAGCCGGAGAGCGAGGATCATCCGGCGCCAGAACAGCGTTCTCGACACCCGCAGCCGCTGGAGCGTGGCGATGGCGGAGAAGCGGACGGTGCCCGAGGCGTGGTGCGCCGAGCGCCACCACCACAACGCCGCCCAGGCCAGGAAGAGCGGCACCAGCACCCAGAGCAGCTCGCGGTCGGCGAACACCAGGTCCTTCATGCCGCACGCTCCTCGGCGGTCGGCGCCGCCGCCTCGCCCACGGGCTCCGGTGCCGGGCGCGTCGCTTCGACAAAGGACAAAGCCCGCTCGTAGGTCTGCTCGATCTCCGGTGTCGCCGGCTGGTGGTGGGCGAACTTGACCCGATCGGTGTCGAGGAGGAAGCGCCTGAGGCTCGAGGCCTGGGCGGCGTCGAGCCCGCGCAGGCTGGAGAGCAGACCGATGATCTCCTCGCTGGTCAGGTCGGTGGCGTTGAGCCCCCAGCGGCCCTCGATGTAGCTGCGGATCACCTCGGAGACCTCGAAGTGGAAGCGGCGGACGGCCTCGGGGTCCGAGAAGTCGGTGCCGCGTAGCCGGTCGAGAGCCGCAAAGGCGATCTCGTGGGCCGGCGCGGGTGGCGGTGCGGGTTTGCGGCTGCGCCGCCGCCACCACCACCAGCCGGCGAGACCGCCGAGAAGAACGGCGCCGGCGAGGGCGATCCAGCGCCACGGGAAGACGGGTTCCGGCGGCTGCAGCGGCTTGATGTCGTGGATGTCGTCGGCGCCGCCCTCGGCCGGCAGGACCGAGGCGACCTCGACGAAGATCGCGGAGGTTTGGACCGACTCGACGGTGGTCGGGGGCGAAGCGGGGGCGGCGCCGCTCTGGGGCTCGCCAGCGGGCTCGGGAGCCGCTGCCGGGGGTTCCTCGTCGGCGCGGTGGTACTCGACGGTGATCGGGGGCAGGACATAGGAGCCGACCAGGTCCGCGCGCAGCTGGTACCAGCGGGTCTCGATCCTGCGGCCGTCCTTGTCGACGGTGGGGTCGCTGCCGATCTCGACGATGCGGAACCCGGCGATGTCGGCACCGGGCTCGGGGATCTCGACCTGGTAGGCAGGGTAGTAGTCGACGGTGACCTTGTAGGTGATCAGGTCCCCGGTGGTCGCCACCGCCTTGTCGACGCCGGCGTGGGCCTCGACCGGCGGCCGGTCCGCATTGGTGTTCGCGTCGGGAGCGGGCTTCTGGGCGCACGCGGACAGGAGCAGCGCAGCGGCGAGGGCAGTAAGGATCGGCCGGCGACGGGGAGGAGGCAAAGCTGGAGTCAAGCCTCTCGCTCCCACGCTCCAGCGTGGGAGCCGCGGAGGCTGAGCTTTGGGAAGCTGCTGCGGCTCCGCTCCAGCGGGGCTAGGGATCTTGGATCGCCGGTAGCTCAGCTCGGCATGCGACGCCGGAAGCGAAGAGCCTCTCGCTCCCACGCTCCAGCGTGGGAGCCGCGGGAGTTGAGCAGTGGGAAGCTGCTGCGGCCCCGCTCCAGCGGGGCTAGGGATCTTGGATCGCCGGTGGCTC
>JAGQSE010000590.1:0-2614 GCA_020439725.1 Acidobacteriota bacterium | reverse complement strand
GCTCGGCATGCGACGCTGGAGCGTCGCAGACTGGTTCCCACGCTGGAGCGTGGGAACGAGAGGGCGCGGGGCCGGCGGCCTGTGTGGTGCGCTCAACCATTGGCCTGCGCCTCACCCTTCATTCGCTCGGGGAACAGCTCGACGTCGGCGGCTTGCATCTCCTGCTGGACCATCTCCTCGTAGGCGGACTGGACCTTGAAGCGGCGATAGTCGCGCTCGACCTGGGGACGGACCTGGTCGAGGGTCGGCGGTTTCGGGGTCTCGCCGTCCTTGGCGGGTTGGGGGGTGTAGCGGTCCTGGTGGGCCTTGAAGAAGGTCTCGAGGTCGGCCGCGTCGATCTGGAGCTTGTCGAAGACCTCGTGCTCGACCATCCGGTTGATCGCCAGCTGCCGTAGCAGGTCGGTGCTCCGGCGTTCGACCTCGGGATCGCGGTCGTACTCCAGCTTGACCGCCTTGCGCCACAGCAGGCGGTCGGCCACCAGCTGCCGGAGGAGCTCTTCGCGATGCTCCGGGGTGGACAGCGCCTGCGCCGCCTGCGGCGGCATCTGGTCGAGGGCGCGGTCGACGTCGGAGCGCCGGATCTCGTCCTGGCCGACGCGTGCCACCACCGGGTCGGCGTCCGAGCGGCGGACTTCGCTGCCCGAGTCGTCGAGCCGGGTGCGCGCGTCGAGGGCCGCCTGCGCAGCGTGGGGGCGGCCGAGGAGCTCGAGGCTGTGGACGACCTTCTTGCTGACCTCGTCGGAGAGGTCGCCGGCGCCGAGGGTTTCGGCCTCGTAGAACCAGCGCAGCGCCTCCTCCGGTTGACCGTTCTCGAGATAGGTGGTGCCCAGGCTGTAGGCGATCTTCGCCCGCGCCTCGGCGGGTTCCTGGCTCGTCGAGAGATAGTCCTCGAACAGCTCTGCGGCCGCGTCGAGGGCGCCGGCGGCCTTGAGCTTGGCGGCCACCTCGCGGGTGTGGGCGGGGTCGCCGGCGGTCCGAGCCGCGCCACGGAGGGCGAAGGCCGCCACCAGCGCGACGACCAGCAGCACCACCTGGATCACCGCCAGGGCACGCAGGAAGCGATCCGGGGGCGCCGTCTCGGGGCTCTTGGGGGGCTCTCTCAGCTCCATGGTCCTCTCCTGGCGGAGTCCGGCCCGGGTGCGACGGCGCTCACCGGCGGCGCTCCCGGGTGTGGAAGTAGCGCACGAGCGAATCGACGTAGTCCTCGTCGTCGGCGCGCACCTCGACCTCGCCGACGCCGGCGGCGCGGAACAGCTCGCTGCGGTCGCGGCGGTCCTGGCCGGTCAACAGCCGGAAGCCGTCGGTGATGTTGCGGTCGTAGGTGTCGATGACGATGGTCTCACCGGTTTCGGCGTCCTCGAGCTCGATCAGCCCGATGCGCGGCAACTCCATCTCGCGGCGGTCGCCGACCGCCACGGCGGTGACGTCGTGACGCCGGGCGGCGGTGCGCAGCCGCTGCGCGAAGCCCTCGTCGAGGAAGTCCGAGATGACGAAGGCCACGGCGCGCCGGCGCACCACCTTGCTCATGTACTCGAGGGCACCCTCGAGATCGGTGCGGCGGTGGCTCGAACGGTGCGTCAGGATGTCGCGGATCACCCGCCAGACGTGGGCGCGGCCCTTCTTCGGCGGGATGAAGTGCTCGATGTGGTCCGAGAAGATGATCAGCCCGACGCGGTCGTTGCTGCGGATCGCGGTGTAGGCGAGCAGCGCGGCGACCTCCGCGGCGACCTCGTTCTTGAGCTTGGCGCCGCTGCCGAAGGCCCCGGAGGAGCTGACGTCCACCAGCAGCATCACGGTGAGCTCGCGCTCCTCGCGGTGCACCTTGACGTAGGGGGCGCTCATGCGCGCGGTGACGTTCCAGTCGATGTGCCGGATGTCGTCGCCGGGCTGATACTCGCGGACCTCCTCGAACTCCATGCCGCGGCCCTTGAAGGCGCTCTCGTACTCGCCGGCGAAGACGTCGTTGACCACCCGCTGGGTGCGGATCTGGATCGCCTTGATCTTCTGGAAGAGCTCCGGCGACAGCGGTCCGGTGTCCTCCGGCGAAGGGTCCTGGACGGCGCGGACGGCACGGCTCACGGCGAGACCTCCCGGCGAGCGGCGCCGTTGCACCGGGTGAAGACGGCGGGCAGGTGCATGGTCAGGGGACGTCGACGGTGTTGAAGATTTCCTGGATCAGGTCGTCCGAGGACAGGTCCTGGGCCTCGGCCTCGTAGGAGATCAGCACGCGGTGGCGCAGCACGTCGGGGCCGATGGTCTTGACGTCCTGGGGCGTGACGTAGGCGCGACCGGCCATGAAGGCGTGGACCTTGGCCGCCTGGGCGAGGTAAATGGTGGCGCGGGGCGAGGCGCCGTAGTCGATCAGCCGCGAGAGCTTGTCGAGCTTGTAGACCGCCGGCTCGCGGGTGGCGAAAACGATGTCGACGATGTAGTCCTCGACCTTGGGATCGAGGTAGATCTGGTCGGCCACCGAGCGCATCTCGGCGATCTCGGCGGGGGAGAGCACCGGCTCGACCCGCGGCTTTTGGCGGCTCGCCATGCGCCGCATGATCTCCTTCTCCTGCGGCTTGTCCGGGTATCCGACCTTGAGCTTGAGCATGAAGCGGTCGACCTG
>JAGQSE010000029.1:7084-8331 GCA_020439725.1 Acidobacteriota bacterium | reverse complement strand
CGACCTCGAGCCGGAGCTCGAGCTCCTTGGCCCAGGCGTCTGCCGCGACCATTTCGAGGCTGCCGGTGAGCACGGGCCGCAGCTCGACCGCCTGTTCGACGATGCGCAGCACACCGGACTCGAGGGCGGTGAAGTCGAGGATGTCGTCGAGGATCGCCAGCAGCACCTCGGCGCTGTGGCCGACGCCGCCGGCGAAGCGGCGCTGCTCCGGGTCGAGGTCGGTGTCCTGGAGCAGCTTGTTCATGCCGATGACCGCGTTCATCGGGGTGCGCAGCTCGTGGCTCATGGTGGCCAGGAAACGGTCTTTCGTTTGGTTGGCCGCCTCGGCTCGGGCGCGGGCCGTCTCGAGCTCCGCCGACTGCCGGCGCAGGCGCCGGATCAGCTCTTCCGACACCCGCACCGCGGCGGCGGTCCGACGCCGAAGCTTGGCGGCGGGGCGAGCGCTCGAGGCGGCGTAGAGGCTGGCGCCGTAGAGCGTCAAGGCGAGGGTCAGCGTCCAGGTCCAGGGGACGGCGCGGCCGTCGACCCAGACGATCCAGGCGATCATCGACAGGTAGGCGCCGAGGGCGACGTGGGAGAAGAAGAGCGCCCGGCGGAGGCTGGTGTGGGTTTGGTCGACGACGCGCAGCAACAGAATGAGGAAGAGGAAGCTCCGTTCGCCGCCGGTGACGTAGATGGCGAGCGTCTGCGGCACGACGTCGAGGACAAGGAAGACGAAGCCCAGGTCGACGCGGTGGTCGAGGCGGTTGAATCGGTCGTAGTACCGGCGGAGCAGCCACCACGAACCGCCGGCCCACAGCATCAGCGTGGCCGAGAAGGCGAGGAACCGGGGCAGATCGAAGTCCCGGCCCAGGAAGCGCTGGTGGAGGAAGACCCCGAGGCAGACGAGGGCGAAGCCTTGAAACCGAAGCCGCGGGATCTGGACCGTGTTGAGGCGGTGGAGGCGCCGCCGGTGCTCGGCTTCGTCGAGCTCGGGCTCGAGGCCGTCGAGCCCGCGGTCCGGATCATGGACGGGCGCGATCATCGATGGGTGACGCCTCAACCTCTCTGGCCGGAAGCTCCGGCTCACAGGATGGCTCTCGAAGTCGGGGGACCGCCGGAGTATAGCGCCCGGCCGGAGCTTCAGGCGGGCGGCGCCGGGCGCACCATGTCGACGTGGGGGATGCCCGCGTCGTCGTAGGGCTCACCGCGGGCGTTGAACCCGAACCGGTGGTAGAAATCCTCGAGGTGCGCCTGGGCGCTGAGCA
>JAGQSE010000029.1:5496-6993 GCA_020439725.1 Acidobacteriota bacterium | reverse complement strand
ACCACCGAGCCGCCGTCCTCACCCTGGCTCTCTTCGTACCATCGGCAGCACAGCTCGAGCCGGCCTCCGGCATAGCCCAGGAGGTGCCGGCTATGGGGGTCCTGACCGTCGATGTCGGGATAGACGCAGGCCTGCTCGACGACGAAGACGTCGCACCGCAATCGCAGCAGGTCGTGGAGCTGGTAGACGGTCAGCTCGGAGAAGGGGCGACAGACATAGGTCACCACGGTCCTTCAGACCGTCACAGCAGCCGGCGGTGGACGCGCTTTCGCCCTCGGATCGTGCTCTTGCGCTCGACGTAGGCTTCGATGTCGGGCAGCTCGCAGCGCGGCAGCTCCTCGCCCAGCGAGCGCTCGATCTCGCGGATCCGGGGCTTGTCGAGGAAGGTGGCGATGGTCGACACCAGGCCCTCGTTGGCGCCGCGGGCGGTGCGGCCGGCGCGGTGGATGTAGTCCTCCGAGTTCTCCGGCGGGCCGTAGTTGATGATGTGGGCCAGCGCCGGGATGTCGATACCGCGGGCGGCGATGTCGGTGGCGACGAGGATCCGGTGATCCCCTTCGCGCAGCCCTTGGAGCGCGGCGACGCGCTGGGCCTGGGAGAGGTTCGAGTGGATCCGCTCGACCTTGAAACCCTCCTGCTCGAGCCGGCGCACCGCCCATTCGGCGTCGATCTTGCGGCGGATGAACACCAGTGTGCTCCCCGACTCCTGGCGCAGCAGCGACAACAGCGCCGACACCTGGTCCTCGGGTTTGACCAGGTAGAGCCGATGGCTGATCCCTTCGGCAGCGCCCTTGGGCAGGATGTCGATGCGCAGCGGATCTTTCATGAAGCGCTGGGCCAGCCGCTCGATGGCCGGCGGCATGGTGGCGGAGAACATCATCGTGTGCCGATCTTCGGGCACTGTTTCGAGGATGCGGCTGATCTGCGGCAGAAAGCCCAGGTCGAGCATGTGGTCCGCCTCGTCGAGGACCAGCTCCTCGATCTGGTCGAGGCGCACGTTGCCGCGGTTCATGTGGTCGAAGAGCCGGCCCGGCGTCGCCACGACGATGTCGGGTTTCGAGCGTAGCCGCTGGATCTGCGGCCCCATCTTGACGCCGCCGATGACGCAGGCGCTGCGCAGCTGGTGGCCTTCGCCAAAGACGTCGAGGAAGGCCTTGGTCTGGAGGGCGATCTCACGGGTCGGGCAGAGGATCAGCCCGCGGATGCCGCGGCCGTGGTAGAGCCGCTCGGCCATCGGGATGCAGAAAGCGGCGGTCTTGCCCGAACCGGTTTCCGCCAGGCCGATGACGTCGTGGCCCTCGAGGGCGAGGGGGATGGCCTTGACCTGGATGGGGGTGGGGTGCTGGAAACCGATGTCGTCGAGGCTGTCGAGGATGGGATCGCTGAGATCCATGTCCTCGAAGGTCTGGTCGGTGGTTTCAACGGGGTGTTGGGGAATCGCTCCGGTAAACATCGGTCGCAGTATAGCCGAGGGGCGCGAGGGCCGAGCCGGTGGTC
>JAGQSE010000029.1:0-5400 GCA_020439725.1 Acidobacteriota bacterium | reverse complement strand
GTGCGGGCCGACCGCCGGTCGAGGGCCGCACTGGAATCTCGAGAAGCTGGCCGGCCCTGGTGCTGGCGCTCTTCACGGGGCTTGCCGGGTGCGGTGACGGCCGAACGTCGGTGACCGTCTACTCGCCCCACGGCCGCGATCTCCTGGAGCTCCTCGAGAAGGCCTACGAGGCCAAACGCCCCGACATCGACGTCCGCTGGCTCGACATGGGTTCGCAGGAGGTCTACGACCGCGTCCGCTTCGAGGCCGCCAACCCGCAGGCGGACGTCTGGTTCGGTGGGCCCGACACGATCTTTTCGCGCGGTGCCGCCGACGGCCTGCTCCAACCCTTCCGGCCCAGCTGGGCCGACGCGGTGCCTGCCGACAGCCAGCAGGCCGATGACCTCTACTTCGGTGTCTACCTGGCCTGTCCGATCCTGGTCTACAACTCCGCGGCGGTGAGCGCGGAGGAGGCGCCGCGGGATTGGGACGACCTGCTCGATCCCCGGTGGAGGGACGAGGTGATCATCCGCGACCCGTTGGCCAGCGGCACCATGCGCACGGTCTTCGGCATGATCCTGGCGCGCTCGGTGGCCGAGACGGGTAGCGAGGAGCGCGGCTGGCAATGGCTCCGCCGTCTCGACGCGCAGACCAAGGAGTACACGCTCAACCCGGCGCTGCTGTTCGAAAAGCTCACCCGCCAGGAGGGCCTGGTGTCGATCTGGGAGCTCACCGACATCCTGCTGCTCCAGCGCCGCGGCTCGCCTCTCGAGTACCGATTCGCCACCAGCGGCACGCCCATCATCGACGACTCCATCGGGCTGGTCGCCAACGCTCCCCACGCCGACGAGGCCCGTGCCTTCATCGAGTGGGTGGGCGGCGAGGAGGCGCTGTCGCTGGTCGCCCGCGAAGTCTTCCGCTTGCCCGCCCGCCGAGACCTCCCGGCCGAGAGCCTGCCGCCCTGGGCCCAGAAGGTGCTCGCCGAGATGACCCCGGCTCAGGTCGACTGGGACCTGATCGAGGAGAACGGGGCGCGCTGGATGGAGACCTGGGACCAGACGGTGCGTGCGAAAGGCTCCGAAAGCCAAGATCTCTGAACCTTCGCCGGCGGTGGGCGTACCTCGGCTTGCGCCTTCCGTGGCGCGCTCGATGGAAAGGTGGAGCGGGTGTCCGAAGAGAAGCGATCCTTCCTCAGCCTCGAAGGCCTCGGCAAGCGTTTCGGCGACCACGAGGTTTTGCGGGCGATCGATCTCGACGTGGGCGAGGGCGAGGTGCTCGCGCTCCTCGGACCCAGCGGCAGCGGCAAGACGACGGCGCTCCGCCTGCTCGCCGGCTTCGAGGTCCCCGACTCCGGGCGGATCCGGGTCGGCGGTGAGGACGTCACCGGCCAGCCGGCGGCCAAGCGCGGTTTCGGCATGGTCTTCCAGCACTACGCGCTCTTCCCCCATCTCGACGTCGGGGCCAACGTCGCCTTCGGTCTAGAAACCCGTGGCTGGTCGCGCGAGCGCATCGCCGCGCGCGTCGCCGAGGTCCTCGACCTCGTCGGGCTGACCGGGTTCGAGGCCCGGCGACCGGGGGAGATCTCCGGTGGCCAGCAGCAGCGCGTGGCACTGGCCCGCGCCCTGGCGCCGGAGCCCAAGCTGCTGCTCCTCGACGAGCCCCTGTCGAACCTCGATCCCTCGCTCCGCGAGCGCACGCGCCGCCAGCTGCGCCAGGTGGTCGAGCGCGTCGGCATCACCACCGTCCTGGTCACCCACGAGCAGGAGGAGGCCTTTCACCTCGGGGATCGGGTGGCGGTCCTCCACCAGGGGACGTTGCAGCAGGTCGGGCTGCCCGAAGAGCTCTACGAGCGGCCGCGGACGCGCTTCGTCGCCACCTTCGTCGGGCGAGCGGCGGCGTTGCCGGGGCGTCTCGAGGGCCGTGACGGGGAGGTCGGCCGGGTGAGCCTGGGAGCTGCGGGTGATGGTCAGAGCTGGAGCGGAGCCCTCGGCGAAACGGTCGAAGCCGGTGCCGCGGTGGAGCTGGTGGTGCGGCCGGAGACCTTGGCCTTCGCGCCGCCGGGAGCCGCGGGGGGTCTTGGCGGCCGGGTGGTCGGTCGCCGTTTCAACGGGCCCATCACCTATTACGAGGTCCAGCCGGAGCTCCAAGGCCTGCCCGAGCTCGAGGTCCTCGCCGACGCCGGCGCGGCCCAGGTGGGTGACACGGTGGTCGTGGCGCCGTCGGGCACCGGCCCGGCGCCACGGATCTTCGCTCGGCCGGTGGAGAAAACCCCTTGAGCCCAGGCTCGCGGCGCCGCAGCGGATCGGGCTGGGGTTGGTGGCTGCTCGCCGCCTTCCTCGCGTGGCTGGTCGGCTACCCGCTGTTGATCACCGGTGGCGAGGCCCTGGGTGGCTCCGCCGGTTGGAGCCTCGACTACTTCGGGACCTTCTTCTCGCGTAGCCACGAATGGCTGGCGCTGTGGCGGAGCTTCTGGATCTCGGCGCTGTCGGTGTTCTTCTCGGCGCTGGTGGGGGTTCCCCTGGGCTTCCTCTTCGAACGCACCGACTTTCCCGGTCGGCGGATCTTGGGTGCACTGGTCGCGTTGCCGGTGGCCCTGCCGCCGCTGGTCGGGGTCATCGCCTTCCTCTTCCTCTACGGCGAGAGCGGCTTCGTGCCGCGAGCCATCCAGCTGGCCCTCGGCCTCGACCAGGCGCCCTGGCGGCTCCAGGGCCCGGCGGCGATCCTCCTCGTCCACACCTACTCGATGTACGTCTACTTCTACCTCTTTACCCGCGCCGCGCTGGCACGGCTCGACGGCAGCCTGCTCGAGGCCGCGGCCAACCTCGGCGCCGGGCGCTGGCGGACGCTCGTGAGGGTCACGCTGCCGATGCTTCGACCGGCCCTCGCGGGAGCGGCGCTCCTCACCTTCATGACCTCGCTGGCGTCGTTCTCGGCGCCCTATCTCTTTGGCGGCTCCTTTCGCGTCATGACGACGCAGATCGTCGCCTCGCGGCTCAACGGCGACGTGACCATGGCGCAGGTCGAGACGGTGATGCTCGCCGCCCTCGCCTTCGTCGCTCTCGGGGCGATGCGTCTGCTCGATCCGGGGACCGAGCTGGCCGGCACGGTCCGTGGCGTGGCGCCGAGCCGGCGGCGGCTGATCTCGCCGCTGGCGCGTTGGGCGACCGCCGGAGCCGGGTACGTGCTGGCGGTCGTGCTCCTCCTGCCCCACGCGACGCTGCTCTTGATCTCCTTCGTCCCCGCCGGTACCTGGACCGTCGAGTTCCTGCCACCGATCCTGGGGCTCGAGAACTACGGCGCGCTCGTTTCGCGGCCCGACCGGCTGCGGCCGCTCGTGAATTCGGCGTGGATGGCGGCGGCTGCCACCGCCGGAGCGCTGCTCCTGGGCTTCGCCGCCGCCCGCGGCGCGGTGGCCCGCCGGGGCAAGGTGGGTCGTCTCCTCGAGTCGCTGGTGGTCTTGCCCTGGGCGATCCCGGGGACGGTCTTCGCCGTGGCGCTGGCCACCACCTTCAGCGTTGACGCGCCGCATCTCGGTCGCTTCCTGCTGGTCGGCACGCCCTGGCTCCTGCCGCTGGCCTACCTGCTCCGCGACCTGCCGCTCACCGGGCGGTCGGCGCTCTCGGGGCTGCGCCAGCTCGACCCGGCTCTCGAGGAGGCCTCGGCGGTGCTCGGGGCCGGCCGTTGGCGCACCCTTCGCCGGGTCGTCCTGCCGATGGTGCGCCCGGCGCTGGTCGCCGGCGCCGGCCTGGCCTTCATCACCGCCCTGGGCGACTTCGTCGTCTCGATCGTCCTCTACACCCTCGACACGCGGCCCATCTCGATCGAGATCCTGTCGAGCCTGCGGCTCCAGGACACGGGTCTCGCGGCGGCCTACGGCGTGCTCCTGATGCTGGTCAGCGGGGCGGCCTTCGTGCTCTGGGGCCGAGACGGAGGAGCCGCATGAGCAAGGGTGCGCCGAAGCAGCTGTGGGTGTTGATGGCGGCGGTGTTCATCGACATGGTGGGGGCGCTGATCGTCCTGCCGCTCCTGCCCTTCTATGCCGACCGTTTCGACGCCGGTGGCTGGCTGATCGGTCTGATGACCTCGATCTTCGCCGGTGCCCAGCTGCTGAGCGCGCCGTTCTGGGGCCGGCTGTCGGACCGCTACGGTCGGCGCCCGGTGATCCTCTCGGGGCTGGTCGCCTCGGCCCTCGCCTACGTCTGCTTCGGGCTCGCCAACTCGCTGGTGCTGCTTTTCGTCACCCGTCTCCTCCAGGGCTTCGGTGCCGGCACCATCGGCGTCCTCCAGGCCTATGTCAGCGACGCGGTCGAGCCTTCGGAGCGCGCCAAGGCCCTCGGCTGGCTGACCGCCGCGGCGAGCGCCGGCGTTTCGATCGGACCGCTCATCGGCCAGGAGTTGTCGCGGCTCCTCGGCCAGCGCGGCCCCGGTCTCTTCGCCGCCGGGCTCTGCCTGCTCAACGTCGCCTTCGCCTGGCGGCTGCTCCGCGAGCCCGAGCGCGAGCCCGACGACGGCACGCGCCGCTCGGTGAGCCACGCGGTGTGGGAGGTCATCAGCCACCCGCGCTCGCCGGTGAGCTCGCTGATCTGGGTCTACGTCCTGGCGATGATGGCCTTCATGGGCTTCACCGCGATGATGGCGCTCTATCTCAAGGACCGCTTTGGCATCACGGAAACGCATATCGGGTGGTTCTACGCCTACGTGGGTGTAATTTCCGTGCTGATGCGCGCCATCGCCCTGGGGCCGGTCATCGATCGGCTCGGCGAAGTCCGAACCATGCGGATGGGCTCCATCACCTTGGCGCTGGGCTTTCTCACCATCCCCAGCGTCGACCGCTTGTCACTCTTCCTGCTGGCCAGCACCTTGATTCCGATGGGTACCGCGCTGCTCTTCCCGACCTCGACCTCGCTGCTGTCGCAGCGCGCGCGGCGTTCGGAGGTCGGTCAGACCCTGGGGGTTCAGCAATCCTTCCGCGGCATTTCGGGCATTCTCGGCCCTGCCTGGGCCGGCGCGGCCTTCCAGTGGGTGGGCCTGGGCGCGCCGTTCTACCTGTCCGCTCTGATCATGGGCTTCGTGACGATCGCGGCGATGGTCATCGTCACCCCGAACGAGGGCGGGGCACAGCCGGCCTCGGCCAAGGCGGCACGAGAGATGGCTCCCGGAGAGCCTTCGGCAGACGGCGGCTAGCTTCCGAGCCGACCCGCCACCGGGTCAGGAAAGCGAAGCGTTTGGACAAGAGAGAAGGCCGCGCGGGTGCGCGGCCTTCTCCGTCTGCAGATATGCCCTTCGCAATGAAGAAGCCGCGCGGGTGCGCGGCCTTGCTCTGTTCTCAGAAATGAAAAGGCCGCGCGAGTGCGCGGCCTTGAACTGGCTTGGTTGCGGGGACGGGATTTGAACCCGTGACCTTTGGGTTATGAGCCCAAC
>JAGQSE010000589.1 GCA_020439725.1 Acidobacteriota bacterium | reverse complement strand
GGTAGCTCCGGGTCGAGTTCCCGGAAGAGCTTGCATCGGATCGGGATGGGGACGCTCCGCCGGAGCCGGTCCCGCGCCTAAACGACGGCCCATTTGCACCCCTGTCAAAAAAAGTCGCGGCCATTTTGTAGTCGTCTGCAAGATGGCCGCGGAGCGTCGTGGGCTCACCTATTCGCGGTTCAAAGCCGCGGTCTTGCCGGAGGCGAAACGCCTTCCGGCCTCCCATTTGAGGAAAGATCCGGACCTGCCCGTGGTCGTTTCTGCAATTCGTAGAAGCTCGCCGTGGTCTTGGTAGTGGCCTTGCCATCGCTCGAGCAGCGTCCGGTCCCACCCCGAAAGTCCCCGAAAGACGCCAGAACACCAGGCTTTCCCGGGCTACCGACCGAACAGGGTGGCCCCTGGCCTGTGCCGCGCTGGTCGTGCTCCGGGGCCTGGCTTGCGTCTTGCTCCTTCCGCCCTCCGTCGAGCCATGCCTTGAACCAGCGCGTCCCGGTCTCGACGGGGCGAGCGTTGACAGCGAAAGGAACACGCGATGGAACCGATATCTCAACTCGTCATGCTATGCCTGGGCGGAATGGCCGCCTGGCTCACCCTCGCGGTCCGCGAGCGCCGCACCACGACCGGCGAGTGTTACGCGACGGTCGCGGCTTCGCGGCTTCGGCCTCGTCACCGTTCGGGGAGCCGGTACGGCGTCACCCTGACGAGCGCGATCGTCCTGGGCGCATTCGGTCTCCTCGCGCCTCACCTCGCCGCGGCGGAGGAGACCGCCGCCTCCGACGAGGCCGTCGCCGCCCCTCAGGGTTCGGTGGTCCGCTGGTCCGGCGAGGCCGAGTCCTGCGGCATGGGTGGCAAGACGTGGAAGGCCAACGAGGGCGTCTGCTACTTCCCCATCGACTTCGAGCACCCTGCGGGGCGGATCGAGATCGCGCGCTGGCCCAAGGCCGGCGAACGGGAAACGAGATGGCTCGACATCGAGGACAAGGACTTTGGCGAGGAGAACGTCGAGTACCCGGACGACTCGCTGATCCATCTGTCCGAGGAAGACTTGGCCCGCCACAGCCGTGAGCAGGCGGAGATCGAGCCGGTTTTCAAGACCGATACGGAACCCGTCTACTCGCTTCCCCTGGCGCCGCCCGCCAAGCCTTTGCCGGAGGGTAAGGAGTTCGGGGTCGAACGTTCCTTCAACGACGTACCCAAGAGCGCCCACACCGGCGCGGACTACCCGATCGGCCTCGACAACCCGGTCCACGCGGTGGCGGCGGGGAAGGTGGTGTTGACCGGGGAGCACCTCTTTGCCGGCAACTCGGTGTACGTCGACCATGGCGACGGCCTGGTGAGCATGTACTTCCACCTCAACAGCATCGAGGTCGAAGAGGGGCAGACGGTGGCCGCCGGCGACGAGCTCGGCAAGGTCGGAGAGACGGGTCGCGCCACGGGGCCGCATCTCCACCTGGGCCTGCGCTGGCGGGACGCCCGCATCGACCCGACGCTGCTCATCGGGAAGCTACAGGTCGTCGACGTGCCGTGATCTCCGCGTAGCGCCAGCCTTCCGGCTCCGCGGCAGCTTCCGCCGCGGAGCCGGAGGTGTTCCTCGGGGACGGCTACTTGGTTTTCGTGACCGAGCCCTCGCCGTGCCCAAAGCGCTCGCCGATCCAGGTGTCGATGATCGCGAGGGCCTCGGGGGAGATGGTCTCTTCGATGGTGCCGTACTCGGCGACGGCGCCGGTGGTGGCGTGCTGGAAGAGGTGGTTGAGACCCGGAAGGACCTGGATCTCGAAATCCCGGTTGCCGGCCTTTTCTAGGGCCGCACGCACCAGGCGGGCGTTGACTTCGGGGGAGACCTGGACGTCCTTGCCGCCGAACAGGGCGAGGACCGGGATCTCGGTCTTCTCGAAATACTTCGCCGGATCCTGGCGGAGCAGCGAGCGGAACCAGGGGGAGGTCCCGACCTGGAGGCTTTGCTCGGCGGCGGCTTCGTTGAGGCCCAGCTGGGCCCGCTCCTCGTCGGTGAACGTCCCGCGCTCGCTCTCGATCCGCGCTCGAAGCTTCTCGGTGAGCTCGTCGGTGCTCAGCGAGTCGTCCAGGATCAACGCCAACCCTTTGGCCTGCTCCGCCTGGGCCTTGGCGATGAGTGCCTCGTCGACGCCGTTGAGACGCAGGAGGTCGGCGCCCTGGCGCTGGAGCAGCTGATCGAGGGGCTCACCGGGCGGGGCGAGGAGGACGAGGAAGTGGATCTTGTCGTCCAGGGTGGCCGCCCAGGGACCGGTGAGACCGCCCTCGCTATGACCGAGGATGCCGATGGCCTGGGGATCGATGTCCGGCTGCTGCGCCAGAAAGTCGACGGCGGCCACCGCATCGGAGGCGAAGTCGGCTACGGTGGAACCCATGTGGTCGCCCCCGGACTTGCCGGCGCCGCGATCGTCATAGCGGAGCGAGGCGATGCCGTGGCGCGCCAGGGCGTCGGCGATGACCAGGAAGGGACGGTGACCCATGAGCGCTTCGTCCCGATCCTGGGCACCCGAGCCGGTGACGAAGACCACCGCCGGGAAGGGCCCCTCGCCCGCGGGGCGGATCACCGTCCCCGCGAGGTCGATGCCCGCACCCTGATTGCGGAAGGAGACGTCACGGCTGGTATAGGGGAAGGGCGGCGCGGGGTTCTGCGGCCGCTTGAGCTCGAAGGGAGCCGAGGTCCGGGTGAAGGTCAACGGCATCGACCGGCCGCCCTGCGACCAGGTGCCATCGATGGCGCTGCCGTCGGCGTTGAGAGTGCCTTCGAAGGAGGCGCCGATCTTCTCGACCGAGACCTTGACCGCTCGATCCTCGAGCGAAGCCTTGTCGGCGGCGAAGCTCGTCATCCCCTGGTCGATGCTCGTGAAGGTCGCGGCGAGTCCCCCGTCCTGCCTGCTCTCGACCTCGAGACTCAGCCGGAGCTGGATCTGCCCGAGATCGAGGGCCCCGAACCAATCACCGACGAGCCCCTCGCCGGGGATGCCCTGGACCGGAGCCGCAGGGACCGGTTTGCCAGCCGGCAGCTCGGGCGAGGCGGTGGAACGACGGAGCGAAAAGTGGAGCTTCTGGCCGCTCTGCGTGAACGGGCCCGCGATCATCGAGCCGTCCTCGCTCAACCTGCCGTCGAAGGTCGGGGCACCGGGCACACCCGCGATCTGGAAGTGGACACGGGGCGGCTCGATGACCACATTCCCCAACGGCAAGGCCTTGGCTCCCTGCGCCGGGATGTCGATGGACCCCGTCCACGTGTCCCCGTGCTCGAGGCTCACGAACACCTGCAGCTGCTGGTTTTGGGGTAGCTCGATGGCCCCCTCCCAACGCCCCGAAGCGTCTACCGCCGGTGCCGCTCCGGCGACCCGTGGAAGGCCGAGGCCCAAAAGAACCACCCCAAGGCACAGCGACCCAAGGCCGCGCAGGAGCCGGCGCCTCGCGCTGCCGATCATCTCGGGTTCGTATCGTTTCATCAGCGGATCTCCTTCATAAGTTGTAGGTCGTCAAGCGACGGGGCGACCCTATCGGAAGCCTCACCGCTTGTCAACTACGCTTTACATTTTATCAATCTGACTTGACTTCGCCTCTCAAGAACCTCCCCCGTCGCCGAAGCACTGCCAGGTGCTTCGACGCTTCGGCGGCATAGACTCGGCCTGCCTTGCGGGAACGGGGTCCAAGGGGCCAAAGGCTAGGAAGGGACTCGAGCCATGAGCAGAGAGCCGACTGGATTCGACCGCGCGGACCGACTCGAACAGCTCAACGGTCTGCTCGGTGGCTTTGCACGGGGATTGGGTCTTCGCTACGTCGTCGCGGAGCCCGAGGAAATAGCGGCGGAGCTGGAGGTCGACGCCCGGCACCTCCAGCCCTACGGCCTGGTCCACGGCGGGGTGTACGCCAGCATGATCGAGAGCGTGTGCTCCGCCGGGACGGCGCTTCACGTGATGTCCCAGGGTCAGAGCGCGGTGGGCCTCGAAAACACGACTTCCTTTCTCAAGGCGGTGCGCGAGGGCGTTCTGCGGTGCACCGCGCGGCCACTGGTCCGAGGGCGGCGGACCCACGTGTGGAACGCCGAGATCCACGACGACCGCGGCCGGCTGGTGGCCACCGGGAGGGTGCGGATGATGGTCCTCGAGGGGCGGGACCGGGTGGCGGGCGAAGCGATCCGGCTGCAGGAGGGAGGGTGATGGGCGAGAGGACCGGGTCGTTCGCGGTGGCGATGGCCGCCATCGCCTTCGCAGCGCTCGCCTTCGCCGGAGGATCCGCGGGGCCGCTGGGTGCCGAAACCGCTGCGAAGAGCCGGCCGGTGGCCCCGGAGAGCTCGACGGCGGGAGAGATCCTGCCGGCACCGCCGGAACACCCCGATCCGACGAAGCGCTATCTCTTCTACCTCCACGGCCGTATCGTCGAGGACGCGGGACCGCGACCGAGCAACGAGCTCTTCGGGACTTACGAGTACCCGGAGATCCTCGACCGGATGGCGGCGGCAGGCTTCGTGGTGATCAGCGAGCAGCGGGCGCCGGCAACCGATCCGGCGACGTATTCGGAGCGGGTCGCGGAGCAGGTCAAGACCTTGCTCGCTGCCGGCGTGCCCGCCGAGCGGATCACCGTCAGCGGCTTCTCGAAGGGTGGCGGCATCGCGGTGCTGACGTCGGCGCGGCTGGCAGAGCCGCGGGTCAACTTCGTCTTCATGGGCGCGTGCGCCGGGGGACCGCCGGATCCCAAGATCCACGTCAGCGGCTACGTGTTGACGATCCACGAGGATAGCGACCGCATCGCATCCCCCTGTGGCCCACTCCTCGAGCAGGCCGGCGAGGTGCCGGCGAAACGGGCGATCACGATCCACACCGGCCGGGGCCACGGCGCCTTCTGGCAGCCTCGGGACGAGTGGCTCGGCCCCCTCCTCGAGTGGGCGCGGACGGCGGGGGGACGCGACCCCGAGTGACCGGCGTCGAGCCCGGGAGGCAAGGATGACGCGGGACGAGAGGATCATCGCCCGCATCGCGCGCAAGCTGGCGGGCGATGCGGTGGCAGGGCTCGAAGAGACGCTCGGCGGCTCCGAGCTCCAATCGCTGATGCTCCACGTCTACCGCCGGCGAAGCGCCGCCCGGGCCCCGGCGGAGCTGCTCCGCCAGTACGATCGGGTGCGCATGCTCCAGCCCGCCAGGGTCGATCCGCGCCGGCTCCTCGAGGTCGAAGCTGCCGCCTACCGCGCGGCAGAGGGGTTCGAGGCCCTCGAGCTGGCGCCCGTGGCGCCCCTGGGGATCAACCAGGTACTCGGCGAGATCGACCAAAACAGTTGTCTCGCGACGGTGCGGCAGGCCGAGGTGCTTGCCGATCCGACCACCATGGCGGCCCTCGAGTGCGCACGCCGGCGGCGGAACGACGGCGCGGAGGTCCGACTGTGCTCGATCGGCCGCCAGCTACGGCTTCAACCCTACGACCACCCGGAGTTCCTGCCCCACTTCAAGCTCTTCTCGATGGTCACCGCGGGTCGCGACCACGGCTCCCACCGCTTCGAGATGGCGGCGCTGGGCGAGCAGCTCCATGTCTACCTGGCCATGCTCGAAGACCTGAGCGCCTCCGGCTACCGGATCGGCGAGGTGGTGGTCTCGCTGAGCCATACAGGCGGTGACGCCCGGCTTCTCGAGCGCGCCGCGGCGGAGGTCCTCACCGCTCTGGGGGAGGACTTCCCCTGGGCCACGATGCGTCTGGACCCCGACCGCGAACGAGGGCGCGCCTACTACTCCGGGCTTTGCCTGTCCCTCGACGCCGACACCCCAGAGGGTCATCGCATCAACCTCGCAGACGGCGGTTTCACCGACTGGACCCGTCGCCTCTTGGCCAACGCCAAGGAACGCCTGCTGGTCAGCGGCCTCGGGATCGAGCTCCTGGCGAGGCTGTTCCGCTGAACGCCCCTCGACCCACCCCGCGGGAGGTGGCATACCCTCGGCAGGTGGGATAGAACCGAGGCATGGAGATCGGCGACGCACTGCTGCTGCGCGGAGGTCGCGAGGTCGAGGTCGAAGCCGCGGACGCGATCCTGCGCGGTTTCGAGGACTACCACGAGCGCTTCCGTGCCACGACCCGGAGGGCCAAGGCGCGCTTCGAGGCCCGCGACGGCTGGGGCATTCGCCGTGACACCGAGGAGCGCCTGCGCTACCACCAGCAAGGGCTCGAGGGAGCGCTGGTCCAGCTGCGGCATCTGCTCGGCGAGCAGCTCAAGGACCGGGCCCTGTGGCAGCGGGTCAAGGATTCTTTCGGCGAGTTGATCCTGGGCCGCGACGACTGCGAGCTCGCCCAGACCTTCTTCAATTCGCTCACCCGGCGGCTCTTCCCCCATGTCGGCTCGGACCCGGCGCTCGACTTCGTCACCACCGACTTCCCTCTGCCCTGGCGTGGCTGGGAGCTTGCGACGGCGCGCACCTACACCGTCCACCGCATCAGCGACGCGGTGGTGCGGCGGATCCTCCTCGACGCCGACTTCCGCACCGCGTTCGAGGACCTCGACGCCACCGCCGCCCGGATCGCCGCCCAGGCGCAGGCCGCCGCCGAGGCGTTCTTCGGCCCGGCCCTCGAAGCCGTCGACGTGCTGCGCCCGGTCTTCGTACGCAACAAGGGGGCCTACGTCGTCGGCCGGCTGCGCGGCGGCCAGGCCGATGAAGAGCCCGATCGCGGGCAGGAGTCGACGGTAGAGGTCGAGGTCGTGAGCCGAGAGGACGTCCGGGGAGAAGCGCGGCGTGAAGACCAG
>JAGQSE010000588.1 GCA_020439725.1 Acidobacteriota bacterium | reverse complement strand
GCGGTGGCGGCGGCGCGCTGGCGGGTGTCTCGGGTGGACTCGTCGTCACCCCCCTCGAGGGCGTGGACCCAGGCTTCGAGCAGGGCATCGAAGCGCTGCCGTAGCGCATTGGGCGAAGCGATCCCTCCTGTGGTCGCCTCACCCCAGAGCTCTTGGCGCGTCACGCTGCCGGAGCCGGTGCGGGCGGCCTCGGGGTCGAGGTCGCCGGCGTGGAGCATGGCCAGAACCAGCAGCTGGTTGGCCCGCGCCACGTCGGCGACGGCGGTCGCGGGGCCGGTCAGCTGCAGGGCCTGGTCGAAATCTTCGTAGGCGGCGGCGAGCTCGCGCGGTGACTCGTGCTCGAGCGCCTGGAGGGCGCGGGCGGCCCCCAGGTCGTTGCGAACCTCGGCGTCGTCGGGTGACAGCTCGGCGGCGTCGGCCAGGAGGGCAAGGGAATCGGCGATCTTGCCGCCGGCGAGAATCTTGCTGAGCGCCCAGGCATGAAGGCTCTCGGCGCCGGGGAAAGGCTCGACCCGCGCATTGATCAAGCCGCCCAGGCGGCGAAAGGCGCTCCGCTGCTCGGGGTCCGACAGCGTGAGTCCGGTGCAGGTCGTCGAGGACTCTGCGTCGGCGGGGTCGAGCCATGGCGTTCCATCGTTGCGGAGAGCGATACATGGCGAGCGATCGAGGGGGCCGGAGAGGCGGAACGGGAGCGAGCCGAGGTCGGGGCCGAGGACCGCGGCGAGCTCGGCGCGGCCGTCACCGGGCGGCACGTCGCTGCCGGCTGCAGGTTCGGCGCACGAGGAGAGTCCGCCGAGGAGCCATCCGCCCAGGCCAAGCATCACCCCGAGGTGCCGGAGCCGAGCCCATCGAGCGGAGCGGGTGTCGCGCTCGGTGGAGCCGGCGGTCGGGGCGGGGGTCTCGGTCACTCGGGCCCTCCCGGAGCAGGGTACGTTCGCGGTACGCGGAACCATCGCGACAAAGAGCGGTCGCTCGGGTTCCGCCGGAGGCGACCTCGGCGAAGCCACGAGCTTTCCGCTCCGTCGCGCTCCTCGTGATGTCGCCGAGAGAGCGGGAGCCGGGCTCCCGGCCGCTCGCGGTGTGGTCACGAAGAGGTAGACGGACCGTTTTGGAAAATCACCCCATTCTTACACTGTAGTAACCTCTCGCTCGGAAATGAGGGACAACGGGTTTGCTCTGGCAGGCGTGGGTAGGACGTTGAACGGGAGCTGGCCGTGACGCAGGGCGTGGCAGCGCAGACCGCGCGGCAGCTGTACGAAGAAAACCTCGAGCTCGTCGAGCGGATCTGCGCCAGCGCGGCGCGGCGGCAAGGGTGCCGGCTCGACGAGATCGAGGACTTCACGTCGCATGTCCACGTCAAGCTCCTCGAAGACGAATGTGCGCGTCTGGCCCGGTTCGAAGGCCGGAGCAGCCTCAAGACCTTTCTGGTCATCACGATCACCAACCTCTTCCGAGATTGGCGAGACCTGAGGCAGGGCAAGTGGCGCCCGTCGGCACTGGCTTTGCACCTCGGCCCGACGGCGGTGAGGCTCGAGCGGCTCTTGTTCCGTGATCGCCGCACCTTCGACGAGGCGGTCCGCGAGCTTCGAGCCCACCACGGCGAGACCGCCTCGGACGACGAGATCGAGGAGATCGTCACTCAGCTCAAGCCGCATTTCTCCCGCCGCTTCGTCGGTGACGACGGACTCGAGGAGCTGCCGTCCGAATCGCAACCCGAGGAGCGGGTGTTGCAGGCGGAGAGCCAGGAGCTGAGCGCCCAGATCCTGGCGGCGCTCGAGGCGGTCATCGCGGAGCTGCCCCTGGCAGACCGCATGCTGTTGCGCTGGCGTTTCGAAGACGGGCTGACGGTGGCACGGATCGCGCGTATGCTCGAAGAGCCGCAGAGGCCGCTCTACTCGCGGCTCGGCCGGCTCTTCCGTCTGCTCCGCAAGGAGCTCGAAGCACGGGGGATCGATGCCGATCAGGTGAAGCGCTTGGGTGAATAAAGGCAGATGAATTTGGCAATGCGTATTTTTCGATGGAATTCAGCTTCCGGGTCCGTCTAAGCGTACGAGGCACGATGGAACCCGGGAGGAGTGCGAGTTGGTGGAGTCCTTGACCTGTCCGGATCCAGAGACGCTGGCCGCCTTCGTCGACGGCCGATTGAGCGCTGCGGAGCGCGAGACGGTCCTGGTGCATCTCGACAGCTGTCGCGCCTGCCGCGAGATCGTCGCCGAAGCGGCGGCGGTGCTCGACGACCTCGACGCCCAGGACGGAGCGACCGAGACGACTGGCTCGGTGCGCGGCTGGCCGGGCAAATGGTGGATGTACGGTGCGCTGCCGCTGGCGGCTTCGCTGCTGCTGGTGGCGGTCTTCTGGAGGAATCCGGGACTGCCGACCTGGCAGCCCTTGAGCTCGTCGGATCTGGTCGACGACATGGCCGGGAACGGCGGGCTGGCCGCGGTCTCTGCCGAGGAGCTCGTGTTCTCGCCATGGCGGGGACGTGGCGAGTGCAACGCCTCGAGGTCGCAGGCGGTGTTCCGTATGGGGGCCGACCTGGTCGCATTGCGGGCGGCGATCGTGGCGGGCGAGCCGAGCTCGGCCGCCGAGCCCCTCAAGTCGCTGAACATCGACCTCGACTGCGCCGACTTCCAGGAGTTCTTCTCCGAGGACCTCGAGGCGATCCGGGATGCCTTGAAGGCTCCCGATGATCGTGCCGGTCAGCTTGCGGCCCTCGAAGCCTTCGAGAACGTCTTGACCGAGACCGGGAACTACATCCGGCCCCGAGAGCGCTTCGATCTCGGCCGCTGGGCTCAGGCGGGACGCCTGGCGGCGACGGCAGGTCATGGTGAGTTCTTCGACCGCAAGGCCGTGGAGCGGGTCGCCCGTGAGGCGCTCGAGGTCGCGGGCGGCGAGGGATCGGGGCTCGAGCTCTCGCCGGAGGAGAGACGGGCGCTCGAGAGCCTTGACGCCCAGCTGGCACGTCGTGGCGAGCCGCAAGACTTCGCTGCGCTCCGAGGTCAGTTCGAGACGCTGCTTCAGCTCGGCGGTGGTGGCTGAGGCCTCGTTTGATACCTACCCGAGGAGGGTTCCGAGTCGAAGGAGGAGTTGCTCTTGCGGCTGTGCTAAGATCCCCGCCTTTGAAGGCGCGCGGGGCCATCGCTCGGTCGCCGCTTCCCGTTTCCACCCTCGACCTCGCATCGAGGAGAGCACGCTTCGTCGATCCCCATCCGTCTCCCCGGCGGGTGCGGTCCTCGGCCGTTCGATCCGAGCAGGAGATCTTCCCTCATGAGTCAAGGCGTTGCCAGAACTGCGGAGCACGTTGCCGCAGGCCATCCCGACAAGTTCTGTGACCAGGTAGCGGACCGTATCCTCGACAAGGTCCTCGAGTACGGAGCGGAGGACCGAACCTCGCTCAAGGGCATCCGCACGGCGATCGAATGTCTCGCCAAGGACAACCTGCTGATCGTTTCCGGCGAGGTCAAGCTCCCCGAGGCGGTGCGGTCCCGCCTCGACATCGTCGAGCTGGCCCGTGGCGTGTGGTCGGAGATCGGCTACAGCATGAATCCCGAGGAGCTGACGGTCATCGACCACATCCGTAGCCAGTCGGTGGACATCGCCCACGGCTC
This sequence comes from Acidobacteriota bacterium, assembly GCA_020439725.1. Taxonomy (GTDB): domain Bacteria; phylum Acidobacteriota; class Thermoanaerobaculia; order Multivoradales; family JAHZIX01; genus JAGQSE01. The sequence goes on along the minus strand of JAGQSE010000588.1, from coordinate 1,466 downwards.
GGGGACCGGTACCGACGCCGGCGGCGCCGGCGACCAGGGAATCATGGTCGGCTACGCCACCGATGAGACCGAGGAAATGGTCCCCGACGAGTGGCTGCTGGCGCGGAACCTGTGCAAGAGCCTCCACGATCATCGCGTGGGCGGCACGATTCCGTGGCTGCGCTCCGACTGCAAGACCCAGGTCTCGATCGATTCTTCGGACAAGATCACCAGCGTGATCGTGGCGGCGCAGCACGCCGACACGGTGTCGACGCCGGAGATCCACCAGACGATTCTCGAGCGGGTGGTGTTCCCGGTGGTCGGCGACGTCGACCCGGCGCGGGTCACGATCAACGGCACCGGCCGCTTCGTGATCGGCGGCCCGACCGGCGACGCCGGTGTGGTGGGCCGCAAGATCGTGGTCGACGCCTACGGCCCGCGGGTCCCCGTCGGCGGCGGCGCGTACTCGGGCAAGGACCCCTCGAAGGTCGACCGCAGCGCTGCCTACATGTGTCGCCACATCGCCAAGACGGTGGTGGCGCACAAGGTGGGCGGCGCGAAAGAGTGCACGGTCAAGGTCGCCTACGGCATCGGCAAGCATCAGCCGGAGATGGTGACGGCGGTCAGCGAGACCGGAGCGGATCTCTCGGCCTGGGTGCACGAGAAGTTCCCGGATCTCTCGCCGACCTTCATCACGCATCACCTCGAGCTCTTCGAGCCCAAGGGCTGGCACTACTTCGACAGCGCCGCCTATGGCCACTACGGTCGTCCCGACTACTTCCCCTGGGAGCGCGTCGCTAACGTCTGAAGTGCGGTAGCCACTCCCCAGGATCGTGGTGATCGGAGCCGCGCGGATCGCGGCCCGTCGAGCTCGCCAACGCCAAGCCGCCCTACGGGTGCTCGCTCTCCTCTCGCGATTCCACGCGGCTCCTGGGGAACGGGCTAGGTATCGCCACAGCGTGAGCTCGTGGTCTTGGGAGCCGCGCGGATCGCGGCTCGTCGAGCTCGCCAACGCCAAGCCGCCCTACGGGTGCTCGCTCTCCTCTCGCGATTCCATGCGGCTCCTGGGGGGCGGGCTGGCTGCCGGTGGGCATGAGGAACGAATCGGGCGGCTCCACCGACGGTCACCTTTCACAGACGCTCGAGTGACTACTGGCGGTATCGACGAGGTACCGGGACCCGAGGACGGCCTTGGCCGCCCGCAGGGCCCGGTGCCGAAGTGCCACGCGTGCTGGTGCCTTGTTCCCCTTGAAGCGTGGAGCTGCGGGATCTCAGACGATCGCCCCGTTTCGTGCCAGCCACTCAGCGGCGTGGGGGTCGAGGTGCGTGGTGTCGCGGAGGTCGAGGCCGCGGACGCGGTCGGTGGGCTTGTCGAAGTCGCGGGGGCCGCAGAAGGTCGTGTTGCTGAGGCATGCGCCCCGCATCGACACGCCTTGAAGGTGCGCGTTGTTGAAGAACGCGCCTTCGAAGTCGCAGCCTTCGAGGTT
>JAGQSE010000587.1 GCA_020439725.1 Acidobacteriota bacterium | reverse complement strand
TGGCCTTCCTCTTCCCGGGCCAGGGAGCCCAGTACCCGGGGATGGGGCGCGAGGTCTACGACGGCGAGCCGGTGTTCCGCCGCTGGGTCGATCACGGCTGCCGCGTGCTCGAAGAGCCGCTGGGGCTCGACCTCCGCGAGGTGCTCTTCCCGGGACCCGAGGTCGGCCCCGAGCGCGCGGCGGAGCGTTTGCGCCAGACACGCTACGCCCAGCCGGCGCTCTTCGTCGTCGAGTACGCGCTGGCCCGGTTGTGGCGCGAGTGGGGGATCGAGCCGCGGGCGATGCTCGGTCACTCCCTCGGCGAGTGGACCGCGGCGGCGGTGGCGGAGGTCTTCGAGCTCGACGATGCGCTGCGCCTGGTGGCCCTCCGCGGCCGGCTGATGCAAGCCATGGAGCCGGGCGCGATGATCAACGTCCAGCTCGGGGAGGAGGCCGTCGAACCCTTCCTCGGTGGTGGTATCGAGCTGGCGGCGGTCAACGCCCCGGACCTGTGCTCGTTGTCGGGCCCCGAGCCGGCCGTGGCGGCGCTGGCCGGCACCCTCGAGGGGCTGGGCATCGGGCACCGTCGGCTCCACACCTCTCACGCCTTCCACTCGGCGATGATGGATCCGGCGGTGCGGCCGCTGGTCGAGGCGGTGGCGGCGGTAGAGCGGCGGGCGCCGCGCATCCCCTTCGTATCCAACGTCTCGGGGCGGTGGATCGGTGCCGACGAGGCCCAGGACCCCTCCTATTGGGGGCGGCAGCTGCGCTCCGCGGTGCGCTTCGCCGACGGCGCCGCCGAGCTGGCGACGGCCGCCGACGGGGTGTTCCTCGAGGTCGGTCCCGGACGGACCCTGGCGTCGCTGGCGCGGCGCTCGGTGTCGGTGGCCGGCGCCGACGTCGTCACCTCGCTGCCGCCGCCGGGCGACGCCGGCACCGCCGACGAGGCCCTGATGGCCGCCCTGGGCCGCCTGTGGCTGGCCGGTGCGGACCCCGACTGGAGCCGCTTCTACCAGGGCCAGCGGCGCGCCAAGGTCGAGCTGCCGACCTATCCCTTCGAGCGCCAGCGCTACTGGGTCGAGCCCGGTCGTGGCCTGCCGGTCTCCGGCCTTGAGGGCAAGCGCGCCGACGTCGGGCAGTGGTTCTACCTGCCGTCGTGGCGTCGGAGCGCGAGCCTCGCACCGCCGCCGGCGGCTGGAGTCGGTCCGTGGCTGCTGGTGGCCGACGAGGTGGGAGTCGTCGCCGCGCTCGCGGAGGAGCTTCGCCGGGCCGGCGAGACGGTGTCGCTGGTCCGTCCCGGCGACGCCTGCCACCGGCTCGACGCCGAGACCTATACGGTGGCGGTCACCGACGAGGGGTCGTGGCGCGAGCTGTGGCGGCGTCTCGACGCCGACGGGCGCGCCCCGCGGCGGTGGCTCCATGGCCTGGCGGTGGATCCCCTGGCGGGGGACCTCCAGTCAGGTGGTCGTGGCGACTCGGCGGAGGCCTTCCGGGCCGCCCAGGAGACGGGGCAGGGGAGCCTCCTCGCCCTGGCGCGGGCACTGGCGGAGGAGAGCGGCGGGGCGGATCTCGAGGGCGTGGTGCTGACCAGCGGTCTCCACCGGCTCGACGGCCGCGACCCCATCGAGCCCGCCAAGGCGCCGCTGCTCGGGGTCTGTCGGGTGCTGCCGCAAGAGTACCCGCATCTCGGCTGCCGCGCGGTGGACCTCGACCGGCCGTCGGCGTGGACCGGAGGCGCGGCGGTCGCGCAGCTGGCGGACGAGCTGTGGCGCGACGATGGCGAGGCCGTCGTCGCCTTCCGCGGCGGTCGCCGCTGGGTCCAGGAGGTCGAGGCGACGCCCTTGCCACCGGTGACCGGAGTGCCGCGACGGCTGCGCGAGGGCGGGGTCTACCTGATCACCGGCGGTCTGGGCGGGGTCGGCCTGGTCCTGGCCCGCTATCTGGCGGAGTCGGTGGGCGCCAAGCTGGTGCTCGTCGGGCGCTCCAAGTTTCCACCCCCGGAGGCGTGGCTCGGCTGGCTCCTCGAGCATGGCGGCGCCGGCGCGGTGTGCCGCAAGATCCTCGAGCTCCAGAACATGCAGGAGGCGGGGTCGGAGCTCCTGCTGCTCCGCGCCGACGTCGCCGACGAGGCGCAGATGGACGCCGCCGTCGCCACCGCCGTCGAACGCTTCGGCCGCCTCGACGGCGTCTTTCACTGCGCCGGCGTTGCCGGTCAGGAGGCGTTCCAGCCCATCCAGCTGCTCACCCCCGAACGCTGCGCTGAGCAGCTCCATCCCAAGGCCTACGGCACCATGGTGCTGCACCGAGTCCTCGAGCGGCGTTTGGGAGACGACGGTCCCGACTTCGTGCTCGTCATGTCGTCCATCGCCGGCGTCCTGGGCGGACGCTTCTTCGCCGCCTACGCCGGCGCCAACCTGGCCGCCGACGCGCTGGTCCAGCGCTACCGCGAGACCGCCCCCGGGCGCTGGTTGAGCGTCGCCTGGGACGGCTGGCGGCTCGACGGCGCGATGCCCGACAACGAGGTCTCGGAGCTCGCCATGAGCCCCGAGGAAGGGGTCGAGGCGCTGCGCCGCATCCTCGGCGTCGAACCCCAACTGTGGAGCGAGCAACCGGTCATCGTGTCCACCGGCGAGCTCGGCGAACGGCGTCGCCGCTGGCTCGACCGGGAACGGTTGCGGGCCCAAGGGCCGACACCCCTGACCGCCGGCGAAGGGCATGCGCGGCCGAGCCTGAGCACCGCCTTCAAGGCCCCTTCGTCCTCGGCGGAGACGCTCCTCGCGGGCATCTGGTGCACGCTCCTGGGGCTCGATGAGGTGGGGGTCGACGACGACTTCTTCG
>JAGQSE010000586.1:1737-3854 GCA_020439725.1 Acidobacteriota bacterium | reverse complement strand
GCAGATCCAGAGCACCTGGTTCCCCTTCGTCGACCGCAACCCGCAGACCTTCGTACCGAACATCTTCGAGGCGAAGGAAAGCGACTTCGTGACGGTCACCAACCGGATCTACCGCTCCCCGGAGCACCCCAGCCGGATCGAGGTCGGGGTCCTCGAGTAGGACCGCCGGCATCCCCGCTCTCGCCGGCGGCCGTGGCGCGCGCTACTCCGCCGGCGAGAGCTGACAATCTCCGCTTCCCGTATCGACCAGGATCCGCGGTTGTCCCGAACCGCGGCGAGCGCCGATGATCTTGCGACCGTCGCGGCGTAGCTGTGTATCGTCGAATTGCACCACCAGATCCCCGCTGCCGGAGTCGAAGGCGATGTCGAACGAGGCGTTCGAACCGGCCAGGATGCGGACGTCGCCGCTGCCCGTGTCGAGTTCGAGGAGCCGGGCGTTGGCCAGCGACGATTCGACCGCGATGTCTCCGCTGCCCGTGTCGGCCTTGATCGTCTCCGCCTCGACCCCGATGACGCGAACCTCGCCGCTACCCGTGTCGAGGAGGAGCTCACCCGCCGACCCACCGGCCAGGTAGACGTCGCCGCTGCCCGTGTCGGCGACCAGGCGCCCCGCCGCCAGCTTGCGCACCCGGATGTCGCCGCTCCCCGTATCGAGGCGGCCGTTGCCCACCAGCTCCTCGACGTCGACGTCTCCGCTACCGGTGTCGACGGTGGTCTCACCGCGCACCGTCCCCAGGGTCACGCCGCCGCTCCCCGTATCGACGGTGAGCTCGCCGCTGAAGCCATCGAGGTCCACCGCGCCACTTCCGGTATCGAGGGTGAAGCTGCCTTCGTGGGTACCACCGTGGATGTCTCCCAGCGCGTTCTTGAGGAAGAGCTTCTGGCCGTTGGGCACGGTGATCTTGAGATCGGCGTAGAGCGTGGGTGCCGAGCTCGAGCTGGCGGTCGTCAGCTTCACTTTCTTGCCGCGGAACTTCGTGTTCGTCGAGTTCCACCCGAGCCCCACACCCGACTCGTTGAAATGGAAAGTCGAGTAGCGGTCCACGGGGTAGGTCAGCGTCCAGGTCTCCTTACCTTCGGCTCGATAGATCTCCCAGCGCATGTCGTCGAGGAGCTGCTGGGTCTCGGCGTCGTTCTTGCCGGCGGCGTGGAGTACGGCCTCGATGGAGATTTCGCCCGCGCCGCCGGGGGTCAGCTCGACGGTCCCGGCGAGGTTCGCGATGCGGACCTCTCGGCCGTCGGCGGCGGGGATGCGGTGCGACAGCTCGCGAGTCTCCGTCGACACCAGCGCACCCACCTGTGGCGCGCAGGAGGCCGAAGCGAGGAAGATCATGGGGATGAGACCGGCGAAGAACCGGCGCATCCAGTAGCGGGGTGGGATCCTGGAGCTCATGGCTTCTCCTCCTCCTGCAATGGCTCGTGGTCGATGTTTGGAGCGGGGCGGCAGGCCCCGGTTCGGCTGCGACTACGGCGGCCGTGCTGGCAAAGTTTCGTCACCTCCGGGTACACTGCCCTCGCCTACCACGGAGGTTCCCAATGAAGCAGCGTCTCTATCTCGGCTCGCCGTCTATCCTCGTCCTCGTCGTGCTCGCGACCCTCGTCGCGGCTCCGGCGGTCCTCGCTCAGCCCGCCTTCGACCAGGTCATGGGGCTCGATCTCAAGCCACGCCAGGCGCAGAACCAGGCCTGGGATCCCGCCGGAACCCGTCTGGCCTTCCTTTACGATCCGGGCGACGGCACGCGGCTCGAGGTCGCCAACGCCGCTGGCGGCCGCCTCGAGCCCTGGCTCCGCGCCGGGTCCGACGGCGCCCCGGAGAGCCTCGACGCCTTCGCCTGGTCGCCCGACGGCCGTCGGCTGGCGGTGATCGGAGACGACGACGTCTTCCTGTGGGAGATCGGTACCCGGACCCTCACCCGCCTGACCACCACCGACGCCAAGGAGGCGGACCCGAAGTTCTCCCCCGACGGTCGCTGGCTGGCCTATGTTCGAGACCAGGACCTCGTGATCGCGGACCTCGCCGCCGGCACCGAGCGGGCCCTGACCTCCGACGGCAAGGACGGTGAGGTCTACAACGGCAAGACCGACTGGGTGTACTGGGAGGAGATCTGGGGACGCGA
>JAGQSE010000586.1:0-1557 GCA_020439725.1 Acidobacteriota bacterium | reverse complement strand
AGCGGTGAGACCACCTGGCTCGAGACCGGCGACCCGGCCGACTGGTATCTGGCGCGCGTCCACTGGAAACCCAGCGGCGGCATTGCCGTCGAGAGGCTCAACCGCGACCAGACCCGCCTCGACTTGATGGATTGCCAGCCGGAAACCGGTGAGTGCAAGCCGCTGATCACCGAGCAGGAGTCGACCTGGGTGCGGCTCGGCGACGAGACCCGTTTCCTGTCCGACGACCGCGTGATCTGGGCCTCGGACCGCACCGGCTGGCGCGAGCTTTACCTCTACGACGACAACGGCAACCTAGTCCGGCCGCTGACCGAAGGACCCGGCCACGTCACCGCCGTCGACGGGGTCAACGAGGCCGGCGGCTGGCTCCTGGTCGATCGTTTCGGCGGCGGTGTGCTGGGCGCCAAGGACCGGCAGGTGGTGCGCGTCAAGCTCGACGGCAGCGGTGGTGAGGAGCTGAGCCAGGGGCCGGGTTGGCATTCGGCGAAGCTGGCTTCCGGGAGCGGCTACTGGCTCCACACCTGGAGCGACGCCGAGCACCCGGAGCGGCAGGTGGTACGCAACGCCGACGGCATCTCGGTGGTCGAACTGCCCTCGAGCTTCGGCGTCGACCCCAAGTCGCTACCCGCCTGGGAGTTCTTCACCATCCCCGGTCCCGGTGGCTCGAAGCTCCCCGCGCGGATGCTCAAGCCCGCCGGTTTCGACTCAAAGAAGCACTACCCGGTGATCATGTATCACTACGGCGGCCCCGACTCGCAGGTGGTGATGAACCGCTGGGACAACCGCCGCCGCGATCTGTGGCACAAGTGGATGGCCCAGCGCGGCTACGCGGTGCTGATGGTCGACAACGTGCTGTCGACGTACTTCGGCAAGACCGGCGCCGACAAGGTCCACCGTCGCTTCGGGCCCAACAACCTGACGGCGCAGCTGGCGGCGGTGGATTACCTGAAGTCGCTCCCCTGGGTCGACGGCGAGCGTATCGGTCTGTGGGGTTGGTCCGGTGGTGGCAGCAACACGCTCTACTGCCTGTTCAACAGCCCCGGCACCTGGGCCGCCGGCGTCTCCGGCGCCCCAGTGACCGATTGGCACTTCTACGACTCGATCTGGACCGAGCGCTATCTCGACGACCCGGCGAACAACGAGGAAGGCTACAAGGCGTCCTCGCCGATCACCTACGCGACGCAGCTCAAGGACCCGTTGCTGGTCGTCCACGGAACCGGCGACGACAACGTGCACCCGCAGAACACGCTGGTCCTGATCAAGACCCTGGTCGACGCCGACCTACCCTTCGAGGACGCGATCTACACGGGCCAGAAGCACGGTTTCAAGGATCCCGAGAACAACCATTTCTACCAGCGGATGACGGAGTTCTTCGATCGCCATCTGAAGCCCTGAGCCTCGATCCACCGGCGCGGTGTCTCCCGCGGGGACGGCGTGCTCCGACCCGTAGGGTGTGCAGCGCGTAGCGGCCCGACCCGCGACCTACCGACCGCGTTCATGGGCCGCCGTGCGGGGTGCCCTGCGGGCGGAGCTCACAACGAGCTCCGCTCGCCCTTC
>JAGQSE010000585.1 GCA_020439725.1 Acidobacteriota bacterium | reverse complement strand
CAGGACCAGGGCTACGTCCATCTCGACGGTGGACTCGCCTCGCCGGACGGTCGCTGCCGCTCCTTCGACGCCCGCGCCGCCGGCACCATCTTTGGCAGCGGGGTCGGCGTGGTGGTGCTCAAGCGCCTCGAGGACGCCCTCGAGGCCGGTGACGTGATCCGCGCGGTGATCCTCGGCTCGGCCATCAACAACGACGGCTCGGTCAAGGTCAGCTACACCGCCCCCAGCGTCGAGGGCCAGGCCCTGGCCATCGCCAACGCCCAGGCGGTGGCCGGCGTCGATCCACGCACCATCCAGTACGTCGAGGCCCACGGCACCGCCACCAGCCTGGGCGATCCCATCGAGGTCACCGCGCTCACCAAGGTCTTCCGCGAGGGCACCGAAGAGCGCGGCTTCTGCGCGCTGGGCTCGGTCAAGAGCAACCTCGGTCACCTCGACGCCGCCGCCGGGGTCGCCGGGCTGATCAAGACGACCCTCGCCCTCGAGCACCGCGAGATCCCGCCGAGCCTGCACTACGAGACCCCCAACCCGGCCATCGACTTCGAGGCCAGCCCGTTCTTCGTCAACGCCCGGCTGACCCCCTGGCCCGCGGGGCACGAGGGACCGCGCCGTGCCGGCGTGTCGAGCTTTGGCGTCGGCGGCACCAACGCCCACGCGGTGCTCGAGGAGGCACCGCAACGGCCGGCCGGCGACCCCGAGGAGCGCGGCCAGGTGCTGGTGCTGTCGGCGGCCTCGGCCGAGGCCCTCGAGGGGCGCATCGGCGACCTGGCGAGCCACCTCTCGGCGCATCCCGAGCTCGACGCCGCCGATGTCGCCTGGACTCTCCAGACGGGCCGTACCGTGCTCGGCCACCGGGCGTCGGCGGTGCTCGACCGCGGTGAGGACCCCGCAGTCCTGACCGAGGCCGCGCGCTGGTCCCGGGCGGTCGACGACGACGCGCCCCGCGACCGCCCCGTCGCCTTCCTGTTCTCGGGGCAGGGCAGCCAGCACCTGTTCATGGCCCAGGGGCTCTACCAGGGTGAGGGAGTGTTCCGGGAGGCCCTCGACGAGGTGCTGGCGGCGCTGGCGCCGCACCTCGACCGCGATCTCGCCGGGCTTCTCTTCCCGGCGGAAGGCGAGCGCGCGGCGGCCCGTGAGCTGCTCTACCGCACCCGCTATACGCAGCCGGCGCTGTTCGCCGTCGAGCACGCCCTAGCGCAGCTGTGGCAGAGCTGGGGCGTCTCCCCCGCGGCGGTCCTGGGGCACAGCATCGGGCAATACGCGGCGGCGGTGACGGCCGGGGTCTTCGACCTCGCCGACGCGGCGCGGCTGGTGGCGGTGCGTGGCCGGTTGATGGACGAGCTGCCCGCGGGCTCGATGGTGGCGGTGCCGTTGGCCGAGGAGGAGCTGCTCCGCCGCCTCCCGCCGGAGCTCGACCTGGCGGCGGTCAACGAGGCGGAACGCTGTGTCGTCGCCGGCCCGACCCCGGCGGTCGAGGCCTTCGTCGAGAGCCTGCGCGCGGACAGGATCGCCGCCCGCGCCCTTCACACCTCCCACGCCTTTCACTCGGCGATGATGGAGCCGATCCTCGAGGCCTTCACCGCCGAGGTGGCGAAAGTCCCGTTGCGAGCGCCGGAGCTGCCCATGGTCTCCGACTCGACGGGCACCTGGGCGACGCCGGCGGAGCTCACCGACCCGGCCTACTGGGCACGTCACCTCCGCCG
>JAGQSE010000584.1 GCA_020439725.1 Acidobacteriota bacterium | reverse complement strand
TGCGGGTGGTCGACGACCAGGTCGGGGGACCGACTTACACACCGTTCCTGGCCCGTGCCCTCGCCGACCTGGCCGAGAGCGAGGCCACCGGCATCGTCCACTACCAGAACCGCGAACCGGTTTCCTGGTACGGCTTCACCCGCGAGATCATGCACCTGTGGCGCCCGGAGGTCGAGGTCCTGCCCGTGACCACCGAGGAGTTCCCGCGGCCGGCGCCGCGCCCCGCCTACTCGGTGCTCGACGTCGGGCGTTGTGAACAGATCCTCGGCCGTCGGGTCGAGCCCTGGATCGCGGGTCTCGCCGAGTACCTCGCGATCCTCCGTCGAATGGAGTCCTGACCATGAAAGCTTTGATCACCGGGATCACCGGCTTCGCCGGCTCGCATCTCGCCGAGTACCTCCTCGCGGAGCATCCCGAGGTGGAGCTCTTCGGCATCTATCGCTGGCGCAGCCGCACCGAGAACATCGACCACCTGGCGGGCAAGATCCGCATGATCGAGACCGATCTGCGCGACTACTCGTCGGTGCAGCGGGTGCTCGGTGAGGTCCGCCCCGACGTCATCTTCCACCTCGCTGCGCAGAGCTATGTGCCGTCGAGCTGGTCGGCCCCCACCGAGACCTTGTCGACCAACATCACCGGCCAGACGCACCTCTTCGAGGCGATCCGTGCCCTCGGTCTCGACCCGGTGGTGCAAATCGCCTGCTCGAGCGAGGAGTACGGCCTCGTGCTTCCCGACGAGGTGCCGATCCGCGAGACCAACCCGCTGCGCCCGCTGTCGCCCTACGCGGTGTCGAAGGTGGGACAGGACCTCCTGGGCTACCAGTACTTCCAGAGCTATGGCCTGCGCGCCATCCGCACCCGCGGCTTCAATCACACCGGCCCGCGCCGCGGGCAGGTCTTCGTCACCTCGAACTTCGCGCACCAGATCGCCTCCATCGAGGCGGGGCTCCAGGAGCCGGTGATCCGGGTCGGCAACCTCGAGGCGGTGCGTGACTTCACCGACGTCCGCGACATGGTCCGCGCCTACTGGCTGGCGGTGGTTCACGGCAAACCCGGTGAGGTCTACAACATCGCCTCGGGTACCGGGATCACGATCCAGGAGCTTCTCGACCGGTTGCTCGCCCTGAGCACCGCCGACGTCAAGATCGAGATCGATCCCGATCGGCTGCGCCCGTCGGACGTCGAGATCCTGATCGGCGATGCGTCGAAGTTCCGTGCCGACACCGGCTGGCAGCCCGAGATTCCCTTCGAGCAGACGCTCAGGGACATCCTCGACTACTGGCGCGAGCAGCTGGCGCGGCGGAGCCCATGACGACGCGTCACTCGTTCGGTGGCCGACCGGGAGCCCGAGGGCCGGGGGCGACGTCGTGCGCTACCTGATCACCGGGATCAGTGGCTTCGTCGGCCAGCACCTGGCGCGTCACCTGCTCGAGCAGGGGGCCGAGGTCCACGGTACCTGCGTCGGGGACTGTGCGGCCATCGAGGGGGTCGAGGTCCTCGAGGCGGATCTGCTCGATCCGGCGGCGCTGGCCCGGGTGGTCGAGGGCTCCGCCCCGGACGTCGTGGTCCATCTGGGTGGTCTCAGCCACGTCGGCGAGTCCTGGCAACGGATGGCGGAGCACTTCCAGGTCAACGTGCTGGGGACCGAGAACCTGCTCGCGGCGGCCCGCGGTCGCCGGGTGGTGCTCGCCTCGAGCGCCGAGGTCTACGGCCGCGTGCCCGAGGCCGAGCAGCCGATCCGTGAGGAGCATCCGCTGGCGCCGCGCACCCCGTACGCGCTGACCAAGGCCGCCGCCGAGCGCTTGGCGCTGGGCGCCGGGGCGGTGGTGGTGCGCTCCTTCAACGTCGTCGGGCCGGGGCAGGCGCCGCAGTTCGCGCTGCCGACGTTCACCGCGCAGCTGGCGGCCATCGAGCGCGGCCAGCAAGAGCCGGTGCTCCAGGTGGGAAACCTCGGGGCCCGCCGCGACTTCGTCCACGTCGCTGACGCCGTCGCCGGCTATCGCCTGGCCGCCGAGCAGGGCGAGGCGGGCGGGGTCTACAATCTCGCCACCGGCGTCGATCACAGCGTCCGCGAGGTGCTCGAGAAGCTGATCGCGGTGTCCGGGTTGTCCGTCGAGGTGCGCCAGGACTCGCGTCGGGTCCGTCCCGTCGACGTGGCGCTCCTGTGCGGCGACGCGACCCGGCTCCGGGGGCTCGGTTGGCAGCCGCGCTACGATCTCGATGCCGCCCTCGAGGATCTGTGGCGCTCGCGATGAGCGCTCGACGGTGCATCGTACGCCCGAGGCCGAGGAGGAGATGACATGACCACGAGCCTGACCGCCGGCGAGCTGGCGCGCAAGGTCGTCCACATGGCGGTGGGCCTGATCGCCTTCGCGGTGCGCCCGCTGGGCCCCGTCCTGGCAGCCCTGTGCGCGCTGGCTGCCCTGCTCTTCAACCTCTTCATCCTGCCGCGGATCGGCGGGCGCAAGCTGTGGCGCAGAGCCGAGAGCGAGCGTGGCATGTCTGTGGGGATCGTCCTCTACCCGTTGACGGTGTTGCTGCTGATCCTCGCTTTCCACCGTCACCTCGAGGTCGCCGCCGGGGTGTGGGGGATCCTCGCCTTCGGTGACGGCATGGCCTCGGTGGTGGGGATGGCCATCGGTCGTCACCGGCTGCCCTGGAACCCGCGGAAGAGCTGGG
>JAGQSE010000583.1:2646-2888 GCA_020439725.1 Acidobacteriota bacterium | reverse complement strand
AGGTTGAGCAGCGTCGACTTGCCCGAGCCGCTCTTTCCCAGGAGCACCACGAGCTCGCCCTCGCGGAAGGTCGCGTCGACCTCGGTGAGGAGGACGCGCTCGCGCCCGCCTTCGACGAAGCTCTTGCTGAGCCGGCGCAGCTCGACCAGCACCGGCGGGGCGCTGCTCGGGACCGAGCTCGAGGTAGGGGAGAGGTTCATCGGCCTTCGTCTCGGGGGGCGAAACCTCGGCGCCGACTCGGG
>JAGQSE010000583.1:0-2567 GCA_020439725.1 Acidobacteriota bacterium | reverse complement strand
GTCGTGGTCGGCCGTCGTCTCGGGACCATCTCAGGCCGCCTTGAGCAGCACCGGCTCGGTGCCCGGCAGCTCGTCGAGCAGGATCAGCAGGCGAACGACCGCGGCGGACTGGACCTCGAGCAGCGAGAGTACCGTCTCGCGATCCAGGAAACCGGCGTCGTCGGCGACGTCCACCAGGTTGGCGACCTCCTCGAGGAGCACGAGCGACTGGTTCCAGCGGTGTCGGCACGGCACGACGCCGTCGGTGCTGCAGCCGTCGAGGTAGCTGTCCCCGGCGCTGGTGGCAGCGGTGCGCAGGCGGCGGACGACCTCCGGGTCGCAGCCGCGGGGCATGCCGTCGGTGGCCTCGTAGACCGCGACGACGAGATGTTCAAGATGGCGAAAGGCTTCGATCTGGGGTTTCGGGACCATGGCGGTTTCCTCCTCTGCGTCGGCGCGACTCCGATGTCGCGGCGACTTCAGAAGGAGAGAGACGCCAACGGTGCTGCCGATCTGGCACTTTGGGCCCACGACGGCTCCATTTTGTCGTTTCGGGTCAAAACGGCGCTTCCGGGGCGCTTCTGGAATCCCTGCTTCTGCCGCAGTGCGGCAGAACGGCTCGTCCAGATGCCTTTGTTGCACCAACTATCGTGATCCCGGGCCTGTTCCCAGGGGCCGGAGAGAGGGACCCGCTGGCTGGAAGGCGGATTCGGCTCGATGGCGGAGAGCGGTGGCGGGCACTGACCAGAGGACGAGAGGTATCGTGTTTTCAGCGGTTTAGGAGTGCAGGCGCGGTGCGGCCGGTAGGCGACGCTCCCGCTGGAAGCGTTCGCTGGACGGTAGAGGAAGGCAGGGTGGCGAGAGTTGGCACGGCGCCTGCATTAAGGAGAGGCAACAGGGTCGGAAGACCCAAAGTAGTGCCCACCAACGATCGGCCGGCCCACGAAAGTGACGAGCTGGCCTCCTCGATAGGCCTACCTTTCAAGCCCACCCAAGAAGCCCACCTGTCGGCCACCCCAGAGAATGGGGTGGCCCCGCCGTATTTGTGTAGTGCTGTTGAAGGGAGGATAGCACCTCTCCGGCGTGGTCAACAGGTTTTTTGCCGATTTCTCGGAATTTTTTGGGACGGCGGCGGAGTTTTCCCGAAGGTCCAGCCTGCAGCGACCACGAAACGAGCGCCCCGCGGTGCTTGAACGCGCTCGCCGGGCGGTCAGCGCTGCTAAGATCCCTCCATGTCCGACCGCAAGTACCGTCAAAAGGGATACCAGGACTCGGGAAGCAGTGGGCGCTCTGACGACCGCCCCCGCCCCCCGAAGCCGGCCTACAACCGCCTCTCCCCCGACAAGCCCCGCGGCCGCGGTCTCGGCGCTCCCAAGGACTCGGTCTTCCGCTGTCACGCCTGCGGCGAGAAGCAGCCCCTCGACCGCGAGATCGGGGTCGATGAGACCTGCTCGCGGTGCGGCGCTGCGCTCCACGCGTGTGTACAGTGCACTTACTTCGACACGTCGGCGCGTTTCGAGTGCCGCCAGACGCTGACCGAGCCGGTGCGGAGCAAGACCAAGCCCAACCACTGCGAGCTCTTCTCCCCGAAGATCGCCCGCGAGTTCGGTGCCGACAGCGGCTCCCAGACCGACGCCCGCTCGGCCTTCGACGCGCTGTTCAAGATCTGACCTGGGGTCGGGGGACACGATCCCCGATGGCCGCGGCCTGGCGTTTTCGAAGCGCGCCGAGCCTGCATACTTGGCGAGGACCCGTGGGGAATCCTGTCCCCATGGGACTTCAGTGTAAGCAGCGGCTCTCCATCGGCGATGGGCCTGCGCAGGGCCCGGCACCGCAAGGGCTGTCGCCATCGAAGAAGAACGGCTTCGCGGGCTTTGACTCGGGGGCCAGCTCGTCGAGGGTCCGGGCATCGTAGAGCCGACCGTCGAGCACCACGTGGCTGATGGCCGTGCTGTTGCGGATGTCGTCGAGCGGGTTCTTCTCGAGCACCATCAGGTCCGCCAGCTTGCCCGTCTCGATGGAGCCGAGATACTCGTCCATGCCGAGATAGCGAGCCCCTTCGATGGTGGCCACGTGGAGCGCCTCGGAGGGTGTCATCCCGCCCTGGACCAGCATCCACATCTCCCAATGAGCCCCGAGCCCCTCGCGCTGGCCGTGGGCGCCGACGTGGACCTCGACCCCGAGGTCGTGGAGGCGCTTGGCTACCTGGGCGTTGAGGACGTGGCCGTACTCTTCCTCCGGCGCCATCACCCGGCGCCGCGAGCGGGCGTCGAGGACCCGCCGGGGGACGAAGTGCGACAACCTCTCGTCCTGCCAAACGTCGGTGTGCTGGTACCAGTAGTCCTCGCCGAAGATGCCGCCGTAACCGACGATCAGCGTCGGCGTGTACCCGACCTTCGTACCGCTCCACAGCTGCTCGACGTCGGCGTAGATGTGCGGCACCGGGATCGAATGCTCGACGCCGGTGTGACCGTCGACCACCATCGTCATGTTGTGCTCGAAGAGCGACCCGCCTTCGGGAACGACGAGCATGCCGAGCTCGCGGGCGGCCTTCAAGATCTGTTGCCGCTGGTCGCGGCGCGGCTGGT
>JAGQSE010000582.1 GCA_020439725.1 Acidobacteriota bacterium | reverse complement strand
GGTGCTGCGTGCCGTTGCCGTGATGAACATCGAAGTCATAGATCGCGATGCGTTCCAGCCCGCGATGCCGCAGCAGATACTCGGCGGCTACGGCGATGTTGTTGAAATAACAAAACCCCATCGCCGTCGAGTGTTCGGCGTGGTGGCCAGGCGGTCGCACCGCGGCGAAGCAGACCTCTCCGTCGAGGGCCCGATCGGCCGCCGTCAGCGCGACGTCCACCGCGCCCCAGGCGGCGTCCCAGGTTCCCGGAGAGAGGGGGTTGTCGGCGGAGTCGAGGAGCCCGTCGCCGCGGGCGACGGCACGCTCGAAACGCTCGACATAGGCCTTGGCATGAACCGCTTCGACCATCTCGCGGGACGCCTGGTGGCTCGAGGACAGGGTCTCGACCGTCCGTCCGGAGCCTCCCGCGCCCGCCAGGATGCCCTCCAGGCGCTCGGGGACCTCGGGGAAACCGGCCGGCGACCGGTGCCCCAGGCACCGCGCATCGGTGACGACCCGAATCATGGCGCTGCATCATAAGCGATCTATCCGGAGAGCGCGACCCTCGCCGCGGGCGGGCGGCGGCGGATCTCGTCACCGCCGCGGGAGAGCTCCCGCCGGACACGGTGGATCACCGAGTCGATGGAGCTGGGAGCGAGGCGTCCGCCGAGATGCCGCGAGATCTCTCGGCTCGACCGGCCTTCGAGGAGCGCAAGCTTGAGGATCCGCAGGTTGCGGTCCGGGTTGCGCCGGCCGGCGGCGCGCCGGCAGCGCTCGAAAAGATGATCGACCCGCTCCCGCGCGAGCAGGGAGCTCTCCGGATTTCCGTACCGCAGATACCCCAGCTCGGCGGGTGGCAGGCGCACCGCGCCAAACAGCCCTTCGACCCCCGCCCGCTTGCGGCGTTGGGAATGGCGCAGCGTGTCGAGGACGACCCGGCGCGACACCTGGCGAAGAAAGGCCCGCGCCTGAGCCGGATGCTCACCGGCAAAGGCCCGGAGGCGCCGGCCGCCATGAGCCAGGAGCCGGAAGTAGACCTCCTGCACCAGCTCCTCTACTTCACCGCTGCGCGGTGACAGGCCGTGGGTAAGGAGGCTCCGGCGGACGGTGTGGTCGAGGAAAGAACCGACTCGCGCGACCAGGTCTTCCCAGGCGGAGCATCGAAGCGCCGCGCGGCTGGGAAACGCGGTCTCGCGGCCACAACGGCGCAGCAGGTCACAAAGCGATTCGGCGGCTCGGGACTCGGACGGACGAGATACGGTTGAAGACGGGGTCGTGGGGCACATCTGCCACTCCTCGGTGCGAGGGAGTGGGGATGTGGATCGGCGCTAGCGACTCGGGGCGAGTCCGCGGTTCGGAGAGCAATCCGAGAACGGGTGGTCGAGATCGGTAAGCAGCGGGAGCGTACCACACGGCGAGGTAGGCCGGTTGCACGGGCCAGGCTGATAAGCTCCCCGACCCTATGAGATCCGCCGAGAGCTCCTGCCTGCCCCGACCGACGTCTCCCCGCACACCCATTCACCGCCGAGCCCGCCGCTCGACGAGCCTGGCGTTCCTCGCAGCCGGCGCGCTGCTCGCCGCCTGCGCCCACGATGCCCCGACCGAGACTCGTCCCGCCACGCTGGCCGGCGCCGCCAAGGGTTGGAACCTGGTGGTGCTGTCGGTCGACACGATCCGCGCGGACCATCTCAACTCCTACGGCTACACGGTGCGTGAGACCACACCTCATATCGACGCCCTCCTCGCCGAAGGCATCCGGTTCGAGAACGCCATGGCGCCGCGAAGCATCACCTGGCCCTCGCTGGCGACGATGCTCACCGGCCTGTATCCCAGCGGCCACGGCATCATCGAGAACGGCTACGGCTTCCCCGACGACCTCGAGACCCTGCCCAAGGCGCTGCACGCGGCGGGATACTCGACGACGGCGATCCTGAGCAACATGTGCCAGGCGAACCACCAGGGCTGGGACTCTTTCCAGTGCAGCCAGGGCCGGGACGGCAAGACGGTCGACTGGGCGGCGGAATGGAGCCAGGGTGTCGACCGGACCAGGCCTTTCTTTCTCTGGGTGCACCTTTTTGGTGCCCACTCGCCCTATTACAACGGCGGCGATCTCGCCGAGCGGGAGCTCGATCCCGAGTATGCCGGCACCCTCGAGGCCAAGAAGTGGCGCCTCGACGCGGTGATGGAAGAGCGGCAGGTCCTCGACGAGGCCGACCTCTATCGCATGGGCGCCATCTACGACGCCGCGGTCATCGGCAGTGATCGCCTGGTCGGCCGCATCGTCGACGACCTAAAGAAGAAGGGCCTCCTCGAGCACACGCTCCTCGTCTTTCTCTCGGATCACGGCGAGGAGCTCTACCAGCACAACGGCTACCTCTACCACGCCTGCTCGGTGTATCAGTCGACCCTCCACGTCCCCATGGGCTTCGTGGCTCCGGGCCTGTGGTCCGGGGGCGAGGTCGAGCAGGCCATCGAGATGGTCGACGTCACGCCGACGATCCTCGATCTCCTGGGGGTTCCTCCCCTGCCGCGATTCCACGGCGTCTCGGTGCGCCCGTATCTCGAGCGCCCCGATCGCGGGGGCGAGGGCAAACCGGCCTACTCGGAGTACGGTGACACGCGCATCCACACCGTGCTCTCGGGTCGCTGGAAGCTGGTGTGGAATCCCGACGTCCTCACTCCCGTGTGCTTTGCCAGCGGCCCGCCGGACCTCTACCCCATCGAGGAAGTGGAGCTCTACGACCTCGCCTCAGATCCTCTCGAGGAGACCAACCTCGCCGCCGGGGAGCCGGCCCGGGTCGCCGATCTCGAAGCCCTGATCCGCAAACGCTTCGCCGAGCTGGATACCAGGGTCGAGCGGCAGGACCTACCCGAAGAGCTCAAAAAGGAGCTTCGGAGCCTGGGCTACGTGGCGAACTGAGAGCGGCGGGACGGCTCTTCCGGATCGGCGC
>JAGQSE010000581.1 GCA_020439725.1 Acidobacteriota bacterium | reverse complement strand
GGGCCTCACAGATGCGGCCGAGCTCGAGGTAGTTGCGGCGGTCGGTGTCGAGACCCAACCGGAACTTGACCGTCACCGGCAGGCTCACCGTCCTCCGCACCGCGGCGATGATCTCCTCGGCGAGCCGGAGGTCGCCCATCAACGCCGCACCGGCACACCCTTTGAGCACCGTGTTGGCCGGACAGCCCATGTTGATGTCGCAGACGTCCGGGCCCAGCTCCTCGACCACGCGCGCCGCCTCGGCCATGGTCGCCGCGTCGGAGCCGTAGATCTGGATCGCCAGCGGTCGCTCCTCCGGAGAGAAATGGGTCAGCCGCCAGACCCGTCGGTCACCCAGGAGGAGCGCCTTCGAGGACAGGAACTCCATGGCCACCAGGCCGACGCCGCCGATGCGCCGGACGATGCGGCGGAAGTCACGGTCGGTGACCCCGGCCATGGGGGCGAGGAAGAGCGGTGGATCGACGACCACGGGTCCCAGCGCGAGCATCCGGTGATTCTACCGCGCCCACCGCTCACCCGCCGCACTCCCTCTCGCCCCGCGCACCGCGGCGGCACCGGGCAGCGCTTCGCCAGCATTCGGGGCGGGAGATATGATGCCCCGCGTGGCCTGGTACAAGGAATGGTTCGGCGAGGACTACCTCGAGCTCTACGCGCACCGGGACCACCGCGAGGCCGCCTCGCACGTCGACTTCGTCACCCGGCTCTTCCTCGACCCCTCCGCCGCGCCGCCGCGCGCGGTCCTCGATCTCGCCTGCGGAGCCGGGCGTCACACCGACGAGCTGCGCCAGCGGGGGCTGCCGGCGGTAGGGGCGGACCTGTCGCTGACCCTGCTCGCCGAGCGCCCGGAGCTGCCCCGCGTCGGCGCCGACATGCGCCAGCTCCCGTTCGCCGACAGGACCTTCGACTGGGTCCTCAACTTCTTCACCTCCTTTGGCTACTTCGAGCACGAGCGCGAGAACTTCGAGGTCCTCGAGGAGATCGTCCGCGTGCTGCGGCCGGGAGGCCGTTTCCTCATCGACTTTTTGAACTCGGACCACGTACGGGAGACCTTGAAACCTCGGGAGAGCTTCGTCAAGGATGGCCGGAGCGTCGCCATCGAGCGCTGGTATGACGCCACCACGCGGCGGATCAACAAACGGATCCGCATCGCCGCGGCGGCGGAGGCGCCCAAGACCTTTCTCGAGAGCGTCCGGGCCTACAGCGCCGAGGAAGTCGTCATCGGTCTGCGCTGGGCCGGGCTCGAGGTCGACCGTCGCTTCGGTGGCTTCCGCGGAGAACCCTACGACCATGACAGCGAACGTCTCATCCTCGTCGGCCACCGCCCCCGCTGAGGCGCCGGTGGCGGGCCTCGACCTGCTGGCCACCGAGCGGTTGCCGCCGATCCCCTCGGCGCTGCTGCGCGGCGAGGCCACCGAGCTCCTGGCGCCGCTACGCTGGCTACCGGGAATCGCCGAGGCCGGCGAGCTGTGCCGGCCACCGGCGCATCGACCCGATCGCCGCGAGCTCGCCGCGGAGCTCGCCGACGCACAGCGCGCCTACAGCCACCCGGCCGCCGAGGAGATGGCCGGCAAGCTGGCCGACCCGGAGACCTTGGTGGTGGTCACCGGCCAGCAACCGGGTCTGTTCGGAGGGCGGCTGTACGCGCTGTCGAAGGCGGTGGCCGCCGCCCGCTGGGCGGCGGAGCTCGAGGCCGCCGGGCGCCCGGCGGTGGCGGTCTTCTGGG
>JAGQSE010000580.1 GCA_020439725.1 Acidobacteriota bacterium | reverse complement strand
CTGAGCACGAAGTCGCCGACGCTGCGGTCGACGCGCTCCTCGCACTCGCCCTGGACCCGGTCGACGAAGCGCACCACCCTGGGCTCGACGCGAAAGCGCAGCGCCGCTTCGGGATCCTTCCCGCTCTTGAGAGTCTGGTACCACTCCGCCGGCAGGTCCCGCGGCCGGAGCCGCGCCGGATAGGCGCTCGCACCCTCCGCTCCGTGGGGCGCCGTCGCCAGCCGCTCGAGATCCTTGCGCGAGCGCCGGCACGGGAACAGCCGCCCTGCCGCCGCGAGCCGGTCGAGGGCCTGGTCGTAGAGGGCGCTGCGCTCGGATTGGACGTAGGGCGCGAAAGGACCACCCTCCTCGGCGCCCTCGTCCCAGTCGAGCCCCAACCAGCCCAGGTCCTCGAGAGCCGCCTCCGCCATCCCCACCACCGTCCGCGGCGGATCGAGATCCTCGAGCCGCCAGACAAAGGTCCCGCCGCGGCACCGCACCGACAACCAGGCCACCAGCGCCGTCCGCGCATTCCCGACGTGGATCAACCCCGAGGGCGATGGGGCGTAGCGACCGCGGGGGCAAACCGAGCTTGGGGTGGACGATCCCGGCATCGTCAGCTCCGTCGCCATCGCTGCCAAACGAGGGTCCAGGGCAGGCGCCGGCCTCCCGCCTCCATGCGTCTGAAGGCTTGCTCGAGCCGAGCCCTCCCCACGAGTCTCTGCCGAGCCAACTGCTCCGCGACCCAGAGCGAGCCCCGCACCTCGACCCCCTCGCTCTCCGCCAGGGTGCGCAGCGCGGAATCACCGGTCAGCAGCATGCAGGCTTCCTGCTCCGCAAGCGCCAGCGCGAGGAGATCGTTGCGCCCGACGCGGCGGTGAACCGCCGCCAGCCGAGCGGCTCGGAGGACAGCATCGGCACCCAGAGACAACCGAACCAGGCCTTGTTCCATGAGGGCGTGGCCGAGATCCCCGAGCTCCTCCTCGAGGATCACATCCGGCACCGCCAGGACCGCATCGAGACGGAAGAGCTCGTCGAGCAAACCTCCGACCTCGAAGTCGATCAACACATTGGTGTCACTGATCAGCAGCCGCATGAGCCGGCTCCAGGCGGCGTTCTTCTCGGAAACGGCCGAGGGGAAGCCCGAGGAGCTCCGCGGCCTTCGATTCGCCGATGAGATCTTCGGCGAGGGCTCGGTAGGCCAGTTGTTCGAGCAAGCGCGGGTGCTCCGGGGGCACGGGCTCACCGGGCTCGTCGGCGCGCCAGCCGTGGACCGAGAACTCGCGGAAGGCCCGCTCGAAGCTGCTTGGAGGCAGAATGCCGAGGTCCTTGGCCCGGAAGAGGAGGGCCTGCATACTCAGTCCCAGCTCCTGCTTGAGGACGAGCAGCTCACGCGGTTCGATCCGAGCACGGTGCTCTCCGAGCGCTTCGCGTACCGTGCGCGCCGGAGCGAGGAAAGCACCCGCGAAGCGATTGCAGGCCTTCTCCTCCGCAAGATGCGAAGCCAGACGCTCGCCGAGTACCAGATGACCTAGCTCATGGGCGAGGGTGAACCGCTGACGGTCGCCGGGCCAATCGGAGCCGACCACGATCACCGGAAACCCATCGACGTGGCCCGCCAGGCCGTCGAAACGCCCCTTGGCGGGTGCATCGCAGGTGACGACGAAGATGCCGTGCTCCTCGAGGACCGACGTCAAGTCGGCGATGGGATCGAGACCGAGGTTCCAGAGCTCCCGCAATCCCTCGGCCGCGTGCTCGATCTCGCCCAGGCTGTCGATCGGCCCCGAGAGGATCGCGGGGAGCTCGAAACGGGAGGTCGGGCTGTGCGGGAAGAAGGTCAAGAGCTCGACGACGCGCTCGACCTGTTCGAGGACATTGCCCTCGATACGCTGGAGGGCCTTCTTCCCGAGCGTGGATCGCTTGCGGTACTCGACCCGTTCGAGATGGAGCGTCTCGGGGCGGAAGAAGTACTCGACACGCACGCCGAGGGCTTGCGCCAGAGCGAGCAAGCGGTCGGAGGACGGTGTCAGCTGGCCGGTCTCGTACTTGGAGATCGCCATCGCGCTGAGACCGGTGGCTTTCGCCACGTCGCGAAGGGACAGCCCGGCGGACTTGCGGGCCAGCCGTAGGCGTTCTTCGATCATGGTTTACATTTTATCTCCAGAATCAGGAGATCGTAAACTTCGCCGCGAGCTGATGAATGACCTGACCGGAGCTATCCCGCCTCGACCACCCCTACCGGGCAGGAAACACCGGTGCCGCCTAGGCCGCAGTAGCCGCCGGGGTTCTTGGACAGGTACTGCTGGTGGTAGTGCTCGGCGTAGTAGAAGGGCGGAGCGTCGAGGATCTCGGTGGTGATGGCGCCGTAGCCGGCGGCGGTGAGGCGCTCCTGGTAGGCGGCGCGGGAGGCCTCGGCGGCGCGGTGCTGGTCCGCCGAGTAGGTGTAGATGCCCGACCGGTACTGCGTGCCGGTGTCGTTGCCCTGGCGCATCCCCTGGGTGGGGTCGTGGCTCTCCCAAAAGACCTTGAGCAGGTCGTCGTAGCTGACCCGCTGCGGGTCGTAGACGACGCGGACGACCTCGTTGTGACCGGTGTAGCCGCTGCACACCTCTTCATAGGTGGGGT
>JAGQSE010000579.1 GCA_020439725.1 Acidobacteriota bacterium | reverse complement strand
GTCGACTTCAACACCGGTCACTACACCGGCGACACCTATCTCGACATCCTCGAGCCCTACATCCGTCGCATCAAGGAGGAGCTCGGTCTCCTGATCGGGGTGCAGACCCCGCCGCACCGCGACCTGTCGCGCTATGACGGTCTTCGCGCCATGGGCGTCAACCGCGTGTCCTTCTGTTTCGAGATCTATGACCGCCAGCTGTTCCGCGAGATCTGCCCCGGCAAGGATGCCGAGTACGGCCTCGATCACTACCTGGAAGCGGTCCGCTACTGCGCGTCCCTCACCGATCACGGCCCCCGCCATGAGCCCTGGGTGACCAACGGCGAGATCATCGCCGGTCTCGAGCCCCCCGAGTCCTCGATCGCCGCCATCGACTGGATCACCTCCGTCGGCGCTATCCCCACCGTCTGCGTCTTCCGCCCCCTGAAGGGCACCGACCTCGAGGACGTCGCCCCGCCCAAGACCGAGGAGATGATCCCCGTCTTCCGCCGCCTCTACGAAGCCACCATGGAGCGCGGTCTTCCCATCGGCTGCGCCCCCAACGTCCACGTCAGCCTGGTCATGCTCCCCGAGGAATGCCGCACCCTGAGCCGCAAGCGCTACCCCTTCCAGCAGCTCAAGCTGTCGGTCATGAAGCGCGTCTTCGCAAGAAGGTTCGCACGCCGCACCGCTGCGCTGGCGGGGAAGCGCGCGGCTTGAGGGCTCGCTGAGCCGTCAGTTCGGCCAGTGGCCGGGCTGACGGTCGTGCCGTACGCTCCGATCATGCGAATGACCACAGGCACGGTTGTGGACGGCAAGATCGAAGTTCCCGGCGAGTCCTTCTCCGAGGGTCAATCCGTCACCGTTCTCGCTCCTGAAGGTGACGAGACCTTCACGCTGCCCGCCGCCGAGGTCGCTGCTCTCCGCGAAGCGATGGCCGAGGGCGACCGGGGCGAGGTGATCTCGGCGGAGGAGTTTACTTGAAACCATCTTCTCGGTCTTTCTCTGGTTCCCACGCTTCTGCGTGGGAACCAGTCCGCGACGCTCCAGCGTCGTCCGGGTGTGAGATTGATGGCTCACCCCGGAACTATGGCTACAATTTCTTTCTCTGTACTTTCTGAAGGATTTAGCTCTCGTCCAGGTGGCGAGGGGCTGAGGGGGCGAGCGATATCTGGATCCTATGTGAGGAGTTGTTAAGGTGCCGGATGCTGGTCGATGCTAACGGTAGCCCCTCTCCGCTATTTCCGACAGGTCGGCTTCCTGACGAAGGATCGCGTGAGTTTCTCCTCGATTGGTCACCCTGGCGCATGCTCAGCGAGGCGCTTGTCGGCTTCGCTGAGCCAGCGGAAGACTTGGTTCTTGATCTGGCGCTGCTGTTTTCGAATGCTCTCGCTTTTGGTCACGCGGATGGCCAAGGCCACGTATTTGAAAAAGCCAGGGCGAGGGACATCTGCTGATCTCGGGTTATTGCTAGACATGGTGCCGTAGGCAGAGCCGTAACCAAGGGTGGTTAGTCGAGTGTACAATTTTCGACGTTTGAGACGTTCGGCCCCCTGGCGGCGTGCAGTGCGCTCCGCATTTCGAATGGCGCTCTTGGCCTTCTTGAGGAATCTGGAGACGGTTGAGTCTCGGATCGCGGTTCTGGATCCGTCGAAAGTAAGCCCAAGGTAGGAGACGGCGCTCTCGCTGTGCTCATTGCGCTCTTCGTCGAGAGCGCGGCAGCAAAGGCGATTTTCGAGGACAGAAAATCGATGACGTCTAGTCTTCTTTTTGTTTGCGGAAAGATGTACCTTTCCCAGTTCCTTATATACAAATTCTTCTGCCTGGCGGCTGTGGTCTGGGTCAATTATCACTAAAATATCGTCGCTGTAGCGACGATATGTGCCGCCAAGGGCGGATATTTTACTTACCAGTATCTTGTCGGCGTCTAGCATGTAAAGGTTTGCCAGTACCGCACTGATTGGAAGCCCTTGCGGAATCCCGAGATGTGGGTCCCCGTCGTCGATTTCTTTCTTCTTCAGCAACTGAACGAGCTGATGCCGCGGCTGGATACGTGGCACGACATTCTCTCTGAACTTCGCAGGATCACAGATGGGGTAGCCACCCTTCCCAGCGCGGCGCCGAACTTCGCCGCCCAGCGCTTCCCGCAACCTAGGAAGGTCAATAGCATAGTCCCTGGTGCAGGCATGTAGAACTGCGAAGTGGTCGCTTGGCAGACGGTCCACGCCCAGGAGTTTCCGCCATGCAGTCTTTAGGAGGCTGTGATCTATGGAGTCAAAGAAGGCTTCGACGTCGATTGCGATGACGTCTTTGGGTGCTTCTCTCGAGATCTCTTCAAAGGCCGATTGCGCAAAATGAAGGTTGCATCGAGGTGGAGCAAATCGCCGATAGGCAAGGGCGAAGGTCTCTCCGATGCCCTCATATTCTTCTTCTAGTCTCGAGGTGAGGATCCGCGCGTAGTAAGAGAAGATATGGCTGTCGCTATGTGCTGCGAAGGCGATGGGCCGCAGCTTTATGTGACGCTGCCTTGAGCCGGTGACGTTACTCCTAAGGGAGACAACTCTCTTTGGGTTCAGTATTAGGGGCCAAAAGGAATGCCGTGCCACTTTTTCCGGGGTGGTTACCAGATTTTCTGCCCGCGCTCTCGAGAGAGGCCGGTCAAAGTGTGCATAGGACCGAGACCTGTACCAGTCGTGGTCAGAGGGGGAAGTGGATTCGGTGGCGGTAAGCACGCTGCGGCCGCTTGTTTTTTTAGCCACCGGCGAGAAGTTCCTTGCGAAACAACTGGCCAGCCACTAGGGACTGACCTACCTTGGGCGATTGCCCAGGGCCGCATAAAAACCATGCTGTATGATTCCAGCTTAGGAGAAGCGATGGCAACCTTGCGGCTACCTCACTCGTTCCCAGGATCGGAGCTGCTGGCATTAGCTCTCCGGCGTCTTGCCGGGCCGCTGGCCAGATTCGCCCTTGACTTGGGTCTAACCTAGAGGCCTCTCAGCCTTGCGCTGAGAGTGCTTGCAGTTTGATCAAGGTGATGCAAAAAGTCAAGCGATGGAGCGGCGCGAGTCTTCACGCCTTGAGGTCTTTGCCTGGGAGAGCACCGCTGTGGAGCCCAGAGCTGCAAAGTTGTTGTCGATGGATCGAGGCTTAGGCTTAGAGGCCATGACTCGTAGCTACCACTCGGCAGTTGCCTCGCCCCAACCCTCCTCGCATTCGGAAGCTCGAACTCGCCAGATGCGAGCCGGCGTAGGAGAGAGCCTTTAGAATGGTGAAGACGAATTCTCAGCGTCGTGGCTACGCTTTCAGTGTTGAGCCACCGTGAACGCGGATCTTGGTCGCTTCGAGTTTTACGAGAACGGTCCGCGACGACGGTGCTGGAACGGCTTCACCATGCTCTACGAGGCCTTCGATGTGAAACTCGACGGCGTCGCGGATCAGGTTGACGACCTCTTGCTTGCTCTCAGCGGCGGCGATGCAGCCCGGGAGGTCAGGGACGTAGGCTCCGAAGCCCGTCTCGCCTCGTTCGATGATGGCCAGGTACTGCATGGGCAGAGGTCTCCGTCGTCGGGTAGGTGTCTCAAGACTCCTCGCTCCTCGATCTGATCGTCGCTCTTCGATGGATCTTAGCCCACACCAGAATCCATCTGCTTCCTCGCCCCGCTCGAGCGGGGCCTCGGTATCGGAGGGTCTCTGAGCGGTATGGTTCCCACGCCCGAGCGTGGGAACGAGAACGCTGCGGCAGGCAGTCGCGCCCCTGCTAGTCAAACACCTTGAAAAACAACACCGTCGGATGCAGCTCGCCGGTGGGGGTGGTGGCGTAGTCGGGGATCTCGCCGGCGCGGGTCCAGCCTAGGTGGTGGTAGAGGTGCTCGGCGGCGGAGCCGGCGTGGGTGTCTAGGTAGAGGAGGCGGAGGCGCATTTCCCGAGCGGCGGTCTCGAGGGCGACCATCAGGCCTGAGGCGATGCCGCGACCGCGGGCGCTCCGGAGCACGGCGAGCTTGCGGACCTCGGCGCGGTGGCGACCGTTGGGCTTGGTGCAGCGCGCCATCTGCACGCTGCCGACGACCTCGCCCTCGTCCTCGGCGATCCACAGGCGGAGATCGGGGCCGAGCTCGTCGAGGATCTCGCGCCAGAACGCCTCGGCCTCCTCGGGTGGCAGCGGACTTACGAAGCCAACCGAAGCACCGCCGTCCACCGAGTCCTGGAGCAGGTGGCAGAGGGCCGGGAGGAGGCTCGGGTCGGGGGTGCTGATCTCGCGGATGACGGCCATGGGTCACCTCGTTGAAGCGAGGATTGTACGCGCGTCGCGTGCGGGTTCAGCGTCCCAGCACGATGTCGATCCCACGGAGGACCCGCTCGGTCAGTGCTCCCGACAGCTGGCCGGCGCGCTCGGTCAAGAGCTCCCGATCTAGGGTGACGAGCTGTGATGCGTTGGCGACGGAATCTTTGGGCAGGCCGGTCATCTTGGTAGTGAGCAGGGTATTGCCAGGGGCATCCGCCCAGATCAGGTTGCTGGTCAAAGGTACGCAGACCACGGTGGAGATCCGGCTTCGGTTCATGGCATTTCCCTGGACCACGACGACCGGGCGGCGCAATACGGGACCGGAGCCGACAGGCTCGGGGAGCTCAGCCCACCAGACGTCTCCCTGTACCACTCTCACCATTCGGAGCGCTCGAGCATCCGGCGTGCCGCCGTTGCGGCGAAGGGATCGGTTTCGGCCGTCCCGAGCCGGTCGAGGACCCGGTTGACGGTGTCCTCGACCGAGTCCGGAGCGTGCTGAGCCAGATACTCGATGAGAGCGTCGGCATAGAGCTGGCTGCGCGATTTCTGCGTCCGAGTCGCTTCGCGTTCGGCGGCCTGGAAGAGCTCATCGGGCAGGGAGATGGCGGTCTTCATACCCGCAGTATGACCCGGTCGCGATCCTTGGCGGCCAGTGGATCCGAACCCGGCGCTGCTTGCAGGCGAGTGTCTGCTACCCTCCGGTCAATCTCCCGGAGAGGATTCGAGGCGTGATCTACAGCGACGTCTATGTGCTGGCGGTGCTGAGCGGACTCGTGGCGCTGTCCGAGTGGCTGGTCCGGCGGACGGTGTTTCGCCACGTCGGTACTGCGCTGCTGGTGATCTTGCTCACCGCCGTCGTGGCCAATCTCGGTGGTTTGCCGACCACCTCGTCGCCGGATGCTCCGGTGCCGGTGTACGACTTCATCTTCGCGGTGGTGGCGCCGGTGTCGATCCTTTGGCTGCTGCTCCGGGTCAACCTGCGCGACCTGCTCCAGGCCGGCGGACCGATCATTGCACTCTTCCTGATCGGCTCGCTGGGAACGGTGGCGGGGGTCCTGGTGGGGATGCTGGTAGTGGACGGGCCCCGCTCCATCGGGCCACTTTACGCGGCCTTGGGTGGCATGTTCACCGGCACCTACATCGGTGGCAGCGTCAACTTCAACGCGCTGGCGCTGGCGTACGACGTGGTCCGCGACGGGGTGCTCTTCGGCGGTTCGGTGGTGGTCGACAACATCATCACCACCGCCTGGATGGTGGCCACCCTCGCGCTACCGCGGCTCCTGCTGCCGCTGTGGCGACGCCGGGGCGCCCAGCGCGTCGTGGCGGACCGGGACGAGGTGCTCCTCGGCGTCGAGGACGACACCGAGTCGCTTCATCCCATCGATCTCGGTCTGGTCCTCGGTCTTGGTTTCGGGGGGTTGTGGCTGTCGGATCGGGTGTCGGAGCGGCTCGGCCAATGGGGTCTCGATCTGCCGTCGATCCTGGTCCTGACCATCCTCGCTCTGTTCCTGGCGCAGATTCCCGCCGTCGGCCGGCTGCGCGGCTCGCGCACCCTCGGGATGTTCGCGGTCTACCTCTTCCTGGCGGTCATCGGGGCTTTTTGCGATCTTGGCGCGCTCGGCGAGATCGGTGGCCTCGGCATCACCCTGCTGATCTTCGCCACCACCGTCGCCGTCGTTCACGGCGTGGTGACGTTCGGGGCCGCGTGGCTCCTTGGGATCGACCTCGACGTCGCCGC
>JAGQSE010000578.1 GCA_020439725.1 Acidobacteriota bacterium | reverse complement strand
GCCCCGGCGGCGGTGGTGGCGGCGGTGGCCCGGCTCGAGGAGGCCGCTGGCCCCGTACGGGCGGTGATCTACGGCGGTCCCGAGCTGTCGCCGGAGCTCACCCGCACCCTCGGCGAGGTCGACGCCGACTTCCTCGCCTATCGCCTGCGCGATCGTCTGGCGGCGGTGGAGAGCGTCGGTGCGGCGCTCGAGGGTCGCCCCGTGGTCCACCTCTTGGCGTCCACCGTCGCCGCGGTCCTCGGCGGTCTGGCGGTGGTGGTCGACGGCGCCGCCGACCTCTATCTCGGTCTTCTCGCCCAGGCGCGCCGCCAGCGGGGCGACGCGGGCCGCTGGTTGTGCGCCGACTGGGACGCGGTGCGTTACGGCCACGAGAGCGCCGAGACCACCTCGCGCCTGCCCCGCGAGGCCATCCAGGCGGCGGAGGTGCCGGCGGTCCTCGACGGCTTGCTCGCTCTCGCCAGCGGTGGCGAGGGCGGTCGCGTGGTGGTCTCCACCACCGACCTCGAGGCCCGGCGCCGGCGCTCCCTCGGCGAGCAGGAAGACGTGGCGGCGGGAGCTTCGGAGCGCCGGGCGCGTCCCGACGATCTGCCCGAACCCTACGCCGAGCCCGAAACCGACACCCAGCGCCGGGTGGCGGAGGTGTGGGCCGAGGTGCTCGGCCTCGACCGCGTCGGTCTCCACGACAACTACTTCGACCTGGGGGGCAACTCGCTGATGGCGACGCAGCTGGTGTCGCGGCTGCGCGGCGCCTTCCGCGTCGAGCTGGCGCTGCAGAGCTTCTTCGATGGTGCCACCGTCGCCGACGTCGCCGAGAGCATCGAGGTGGCCCGCTGGAGCGCCCAGGTGCAAGCGGAGGAGGCCGGCGGCGCGGTCGCCGTCGGGGTGGGCGAAGAGATGGGCGAGATCTGAGGGTGGGGGTCGCGGTGAGCCCGGTGTCCGAGCTGGTCGAGCGTCTGCGCGGCGCCGGTGTCGAGCTGTCCCTCGACGGTGGGGCGCTGCGGTTCAAGACGCCTGCCGGCCCGCCGCCGCCGGAGCTGCGCGCCGAGCTGGTGCGCCGCAAGACCGAGATCGCCGAGCACCTGGCGCGGGGCGGCGGTGGACCGAGCGAGCACGCACCCCTCCTGGCACCCCTCCTGGCACCCCTCCTGACACCGCTGTCCATCGGCAGCCTCGAGCTCGCCCACCGCATGGTGCTTTCGCCCATGGAGGTCGACTACAACGACCCCGGTGGCACGCCCACTCAGCGCACGATCGAGCACTACGCCGAGCGCGCTCGCGGTGGCGCTTCGCTGGTGGTGGTCGAGGCCACCTGTGTCGACGCGCCGGTGGGGCGCCTGTCGCCGGCCCAGCTGCGGCTCGACGAGGACGCCGCCTTGCCGGCGCTGGGCCGCCTGGTCAAGGCGGTCCACGAGGCCGGGACGGCCGCCGCTACCAAGATCGCCATCCAGCTCCAACACGCCGGTCGGCGCACCTCGAAGGCGCTGACTGGGGTCACACCGGTGGCGCCGTCGGCGATCCCCAACCACCGCGGCGAGACGCCCCACGAGCTCGATGGGGCGGAGATCGCCGCCATCGTTGAGCGCTTCGCCGCCGCCGCGGCCCGCGCCCAGCTGGCGGGCTTCGACGCGGTGGAGATCCACGGCGCCCACGCCTACCTGGTGGCGCAGTTCCTGTCGCCCATCACCAATCGGCGCGACGACGAATACGGCGGCTCGGTGGCGAACCGCGCGCGCTTCCTGCTCGAGATCGTCGAGGCGGTGCGCCGGCGGGTGGGGCGGAGCTTCCCGCTGCTGTGCCGGCTGAGCGCCCTCGAGCTCGAGCCCGCGATGCCACCCCGGCCGCTGCCCGGTGGCCTGACCCTCGAGGACACGGTGGCCACCGCGAAGCTCCTCGAAGCCGCCGGGGTCGACGCCCTCGATCTCTCGGCCACCGTCGCCGGTGCTCCCATCGTCCACCCCATGGCCTGGCCCGAGGGCTTCCTCCTCGGCGCTGCCGCCGAGGTCCGCGCCGCGGTGTCGCTGCCGGTGGGGGTGACCTCGCGGGTGCCGCTCGGCGCCGCGGCGGAAGCGGTGGCGGCGGGGCGCCTCGATTTGGTGCGGCTCGGCCGGGCGATGCTCGCCGACCCGGCGATCCCCGCCAAGGTCCTCGCCGGCCGCGAGGGCGAGATCCGACCGTGCATCTACTGCAACCTCTGTCTCGACCCGGCGGCGCGCCGGCCGGGAGCCGTGTGCGCCGTCAACCCGCGGCTCGGTCACGAGGGTGAGCTCGCCGATCCCGCCGCCGTGCCGGCGCCGGGTCGACGCACCGTGGTGGTCGCCGGCGGCGGCGCCGCGGGGCTCGAGGCGGCGCGGGTGGCGGCGCTCCGCGGTCACCGGGTGCATCTCTTCGAGGCCGGCGACGAGCTCGGCGGCCAGCTGCGGGTGCCCTCGAAGGAGGGCTCGGCGGGGGAGACCTGGCGGGCCTTCCTCGAGCACCTGGTCGAGCGGGTCCGAGCGCTCCCCGTCGAGGTCCATCTCGGTCGCGCCCTCGACCCCGTCGGGATGGCGGACCTGGCGGCGGACGTGGTGGTGGTGGCCACCGGCGCCCGCGCCGAGCGTCCCGATTTCGCCGGAGACGGTGCCGTCCTCGCCGAAGAGATCCTCGCCGAGCTCGACGCCGGGCGCGTCCCCGCGGGGCCGGTGGCGGTGATCGGTGCCGGGCTGGTGGGGGCGGAGACCGCGCTGCGACTGGCCCGGGCGAGGGTCGAGACGGTGCTGGTGGGCCGCCGCAAGGAGATCGCGGCGTCGGCGCCCTGGGAGCACCGCACCCACCTCGCGTGGGCGCTTGGCGACGCCGGTGCCCGCGTCCTGGCACCGGCCGAGGCCACCGGCTGGGACGCTGCCACGGGTCGTCTCGAGGTGTCGAGCCCCGGTGGCGGCGAGATCCTCGAGGTGGCGCGGGTGGTCCTCGCCACGGGTGCTTCCCCCGACACGGACCTCGCGACCGAGCTCGCCGCCTCGGAGCACGCCGCGGGTCTCGACATCGTCACCGTCGGCGACGCCAAGGAGCCGCGCAACCTGGCCACGGCCATCGACGAGGCGTTCCGCGCCGCCCTCGCCCTATGAAGCCGCCCCCCGACCCGAGACGCGAGGCCCGAGACCCGAGATCGAAGACGGAGACCCCGGTACCATGACCCCAACTACCAAGAGTCCAGCCCTCGATACCGGCGACACCGCCGTCGAGGCCGCGCCCCGGGTCCTCGCCGCCTGGGACCTCGCGGGGGCGCGGGTCGAGGCGCTCTCCGAGGGCACCGACCGCACCTATCGTGTCGAGCTTGGGGAGCGGATCTTCGCGCTGCGGCTCTACGACGCGGACCCCGGTGAAGCGCCGCGCTATGGCGAGGCCGAAGTGGTCTCGGAGATCGCCTGGCTCCGTCA
This sequence comes from Acidobacteriota bacterium, assembly GCA_020439725.1. Taxonomy (GTDB): domain Bacteria; phylum Acidobacteriota; class Thermoanaerobaculia; order Multivoradales; family JAHZIX01; genus JAGQSE01. The sequence continues at coordinate 4,753 of JAGQSE010000578.1, read as the reverse complement.
CCTCGAGAGCGTCGGGGTGAGCGTGCCGCGACCGGTGGCCGCCACCGACGGACGCGAGACGGTGCCCTGGTCGGCCTCGCCGGAGCGGATGGCGGCGCTCTTCACCTGGCTCCCGGGCAAGGCCCTCGAGGGTGCCGCCGGCGCCGCCGATTACCGACGGCTCGGTGAGCTCCTGGCGCGTCTCCACTCCGCCGGTGAGAGCTTCGCCGAGCCACCGGGGTTCCGCCGGCCGCGCTACGACCTCGATCGGCTGCTGGGGAGCGGCGATCCCCTTGCCACCGAGCTCAGTGCGGGCCTCTTGACCGCCGCCGAGGCCGAGGTCGTGCGCCGCGCCGCCGCCGAGGTACGCCGCGAGCTGGCGCCGGAGGAGGATGCCGCGGACCGGGGAGGGGCGCCCGGGTGGGGGCTGGTCCACGGCGACCTCCAGGTCACCAACTACCTCTTCCACCAGGGCCGGGTCGCCGCCCTCGACTTCGCCGATTTCGGTCACGGCTGGTGGCTCTACGACCTGGCCTGCTCGCTGCTGCCGGTGGCGCGCTCGGCGAGCTTCGAGGAGATGCGGGACGCGCTGCTGCGTGGCTATCGCGCGGTGCGGCCGCTACCCGGCGCCGAGGAGCGGCTGCCGCTCTTCCTCCGCGCGCGGGCGATCTTCGTGCTGCGCTGGACGCTCCGCCATCGTCACCGGCCCTCGGTGCGTGGCGTCGCCCTCGACATCATCGCCCACGCCAAGGCCTTCCTTGGCGCCGCCGAGGACGGGGGGGTGGAGGGGCCGGTGCAGCTCCTCGCGCGCCTGCGCGAGGGCGGGATCCGGCTTTGGGAGGAGGACGGCGCGCTGCGCTTCAAGGCGCCCGAGGGGGCGATGACCGCCGAGCTCCGGCAGCAACTCAAGGAGCGCAAGCAGGAGATCCTCGCCTTCCTCGTCGGTCAGCGCCGTGCCGGCGACGACCACGGACCGGCGCTGGTGCCGGTGCCCCGCGGCCCCGGCGGCACCGCGCCGCTGTCCTACGCCCAGGAGCGGCTGTGGGTCTTCTACCGCCTCGACCCCGGCTCGAGCGTCTACAACATCGCCCAGGGCATCGAGATGCGCGGCCGGCTGGCGCCGCGGACCCTCGAGGCGGGCCTGCGACGCATCGTCGAACGCCACGAGAGCCTGCGCACCAGGCTGGTCGAGGACGCCGCCGGCGGTGGCGTGGTCCAGCGCATCGATCCGCGACCGCGCTTGCCCTTCGCTGCGGTGGACCTGTCGCGGCTCGGCCCCGATGCCGCTGGTGAGGAGGCGCGACGGCTGGCGCTGCGGGAGGCGCAAGTGCCCTTCGATCTCGAGCTCGGCCCGCCGATCCGGGCGGCGCTGCTACGGCTCGGCGCCACGCGTCACCACCTGCTCCTCGACGTCCATCACGCGGTCTCCGACGGCTGGTCGACGGGGGTGATGATCCGCGAGCTGGCGGCGCTCTACGGCGCCTTCGAGGCGGGCCGACCGGATCCGTTGCCGCCGCTGCCGGTGCACTACGGCGACTATGCGGCGTGGCAGCGGCGCTGGCTCGAGGCCGGCGAGCTCGAACGCCAGCTGGGCTACTGGCGCGAGCGATTGGCGGGGATCCCCGAGCTCCTCGAGCTGCCCCGCGACCGGCCGCGACCCCCGGTGCGCTCGGGGGCCGGCGGCCGCGTCGTGGTCGACCTGCCGCCGGTGGTGGCGGAGGGCCTCGAGACCCTCGCCCGGCGCGCCGACGCCTCGCTCTTCATGGTCCTGGCGGCGATCTTCGCGGTGCTCCTCGACCGTCTCGGCGCCGGCGACGACCTGCCCGTGGGCACCCCCGTCGCCAACCGCGTGCGCCCCGAGCTCGAGCCGCTCATCGGTTTCTTCGTCAACACCCTGGTGCTCCGTCTCGAACCGCGAGGCGAGGCCGGCGAGACGCAGAGCTTCGAGGCGCTCCTGGCGCGGGTCCGGCGCACCGCTCTCGATGCCTTCGCGCACCAGGACCTGCCCTTCGAGCGGCTGGTGGAGGAGCTGGCCCCGGTGCGAGACGCCGGGCGGACGCCGCTGGCGCAGGTCTTCCTGGCGCTCCAGAACGCCCCGCGGCCGGTGCTCGAGCTCGGTGCCCTCAAGGTGCGGCCGCTGGCCACCGCCGCCACCGCCGCCAAGTTCGATCTGGCGCTCTCCTTCTGGCCCGAGGCCTTGGCGCTCCGCGGCTCGGTGACCTACAGCTCGGAGATCTTCGACCGCGGGACGGTGGAACGCTGGATGGGCTACTTCGGGCGGCTGGCGGCGGCGGTGGTGGGGGAGCCGGCGGCGGAGATTTCGACGCTCTCGATGCTCGCGCCCGAGGAGCGCTCGCAGCTGCTCGAAGGCTGGGCGGTGGGACCGCGCCTCGAGCTCGAGGGTTCGCGGGTGCCGACGGTGCTCGAGGCCTTCCTGACCGCCGCCGAAAGGCACGCCGCCGCGCCGGCGGTGGCCGCCGGGGAACGCGCGCTGACTTACACCGAGCTCGCCGACCTGGCGCGACGCGTCGCCCGCGGCCTCCGGGCCTCGGGGCTGGGGGAGGGGGATCGCGTCGCGTTGCTCCTCGGCCGTGGGGTCGAGCTGCCGGCGGCGATCCTCGGCACCTGGGCCGCCGGCGCCGTCTACGTTCCCCTCGATCCCGGGCTGCCCCTCGAGCGGCTGGCCTTCATGGTGCGCGACGCGACGCCGGACGGCGCGACTCCGCTGGTGCTCTACGACCGCGGGCTCATGGACGGTGGGGCGGTGGCCCCCGCGCTCGGCGAGGAGGTGCGCCTCCTCGAGCTCGGCGCGGTCCTCGACGCCGGGGGAGCGTCGACGGCGGAGCTGCCCGCGCCGCCGCAGGGCGAGCGCCTGGCCTACCTGCTCTACACCTCGGGGACCACCGGTGAGCCCAAGGCGGTGGCGGTGAGCCATGGCAACCTGGGGCACACCCTGGCGTCGGTGGGGGCGGCCTTCGACTTCGGCGCCGGCGAAGCGTCGCCGGCCCTGGCCTCTTTCGCCTTCGACATCTTCCTCTTCGAGCTCTTCGCCCCGCTCCTCGCCGGCGGCCGTGTCGACCTGGTGGAGCTGCGGCCGACCCTCGACCTCGAGGGCGTGGTGGCACGCCTCGACGGCTGGTCCTCGCTCCACGCGGTGCCGGCGCTGCTGCGCCAGCTCGTCGACCGCCGGGTCGCCGCGGGGGTGGGGCCTCCGCCGCGCCTGCGCCAGGTCTTCGTCGGTGGCGACCGCGTGCCGCCGGAGCTCCTCGCCGACCTGGCGGCGGTCTTTCCCCGGGCCGCGGTGCGCGTGCTCTACGGGCCCACCGAGACGGCGATCCTGTGCGCCTCGTGGCCGGTGCCGGCGACCGGCGAGGCTCCCGGCGCGATGATCGGCCGGCCGCTCCCGGGCTGTCGGCTGTGGGTGCTGGGCGAGGCGGGGATCGATGCCGAGCCGGCGGCCACCGGGGTCGCCGGCGAGCTGTGGGTGGGCGGCCCCGGTGTCGCCCGCGGCTACTGGCGGCGGACGACGCTCACCGCCGAGCGCTTCGCCCCGGGTCCCGACGGCGAGCGCGCTTACCGCACCGGTGACCACGCCCGCTGGCGCGCCGACGGTAGCCTCGAGTTCCTCGGCCGCGGCGATGGCCAGGTCAAGATCCGCGGCTTCCGCGTGGAGCTGGGAGAGGTCGAGGCGGCGCTGGCGGCGCACCCGGCGGTGCGGCAATGCGCCGCGGTGGTGCGCACCGACGTTGCGGCGGCGCGGCTCGAGGCCTTCGTCGTCCCCGCCGGCGCCACCGAGCCGTCGGTGGAGGAGCTGCGCGCTTTCCTCGGCCGCCGGCTCCCCGGCTACATGGCCCCCGAGCACTTCGCGGTGCTCGAAGCGCTGCCCCTGACCCGCCGCGACAAGGTCGATCGCGCGGCTCTTCTGCGCCTCGGCAGCCGCGCGTTGGCGGCCAGCGCCGAGGCGGTGGCGCCGCGCACCGAGCTCGAGGAGGAGGTCGCGACCCTGTGGGCGGACCTCCTCGAACGCCCCGAGGTCCCCGTCGAGACCAGCTTCTTCGATCTCGGCGGCAACTCGCTGTCGGCGACCCGGCTCCTGGCGCGGGTGCGCGACCGCTGGCAGGTGGAGCCCTCCCTCGCCGAGTTCTTCAACACCCCCACCGTCGCGCACCTGGCGCGCACCCTCGAGGTGACCCTGCGGCTGCGCCGCCAGGCCGCCGAGCCGCGGCAGAGCGCCGACGACGAGGAACGGGAGGAGGGGGACCTTTGAGCCAGGCGCCGCCGAGCACCGCCGGCCACGGCCTCGCCGGGCTGTCGCTGGTCGAGCTCCTGGAGCACGCCCAGCGGGCCGACGTCGAGCTGTGGGCGGAAGGTGAGCGGTTGCGGTTCAGCGCTCCCAAGGGTGGTCTGCCGCCGGAGCTGCGGGACGAGCTGGTGCGGCGCAAGGCCGACCTCCTGACCTTTCTCCAGCGCGCCACTGGCGGTGCGGACGGCGCCGCCATCGAGCCGCGGGCGGAGGGCGGCGACCCGCCGCTGTCCTATGCCCAGGAGCGTTTGTGGTTCTTCGACCAGGTGGAGCCCGGCAGCGCCGCCTACAACCTCTTCCAGGCGGTGCGTCTGGGCGGTCCGCTGGTGGTGGCGGCGCTGGCGCGGTGCCTCGACCTGATCCGCCGGCGCCACGAGGTGCTGCGCACGGTCTTCCCGCCGGGCGCCGCCGGCCGGCCGGTGCAGAGGATCGAGCCGCCGCTGCCTAGACCGCTGCCGGTGGCGGATCTCT